>CAMBCD010000401.1 GCA_945863085.1 Bordetella parapertussis | reverse complement strand
TTTCATCCCTTTTGCGCCCGTTCCGCTTGTTTTTTTGTTTCTGCTGAATGACTTAACGACGGAGTTTCACAGATTTTACGATATCCGCCTCTAAGCATTATGTTTTTTTAAGGACTTAGTGCCAAAGGTCACACGCCATTGGCATTCGTCCGACCGCCGGTCACGGCGCACCGACAAACGTGCGCCGCCAAGCCTGGCTGCCCGTGCCGGCATCGGGATTTTATAAAAATCTTAATAAAAACAAATACTTATTGCAAAAAAGAAAAGGCCACGCCGCAGCGTGGCCTTTTCCTGCAAGCGCGACCGCTCAGGTACCGAGCAGCGCGCCTTTCGCCAGTCCGTTGGCGCGCGCGAAATCGCCGCCCGACAGCTTTTTGCCGTCTTCGCCACGGGCGCGCAGCACCTCGATCACGCCGCCCTGTGCTGTCACCTTGAAACTGCCTTCCGTGACTTCGGAGACCTCACCGATTTTGCCGGCGACATCGGCAAAGCGGCGGAACAGGTGTTTGCGGGCATCAAAAATCTGCACTTTTTTGCCATTCAGCGTGGTCCATGCGCCCGGCGCCGGATTGGTGCCGCGGATCACGTTGTAAACAAAATCGACATGGCTGGCCCAATGGATCTGCGCTTCGCCGGCGCGGCACCAGCCTTCGTAACTCGCCTTCGATTCGTCCTGCACCGTTTCCTTGTGTTTACCGGCGAACACCAGGTCCGCGGCTTCGAGCATGGCTTTGACGCCCATCGGGAACAGTTTGTTGAAATAAACCTCGCCGATGGTTTCGTCGGGGCCGATGTCGCAGGTTTTCTGCAGGATCACCGGGCCTTCATCGAGACCTTCGTTCGGGCGAAAGATCGTCAACCCAGTCTTGGTATCGCCGCGGATGATCGGCCAGTTGATCGACGACGGGCCGCGGTACAGCGGCAGCAGCGACGGGTGGTACTGGATCATGCCGAGGCGCGGCAGTTGCACAAAGGTATCCGGCGCAAACTGCAGCACATAGGCCATCACGCCGATGTCGACGTTCAGCGACTTCAGCGCGTCATGCGCTTCCGGCACCCGCAGCGACGGGAACTGGAACACCTTCAGGCCATGCGCTTCGGCGGCGGTGCGCAGCGGATCGGCTTTCGCGCCCGGCTTCTCCGGCGCGCAGAACACGCCCGCCACTTCATCCTTGCGCGCGAGAAAACCCTCGAGCACTTCCTTGCCAAAATCCTGCTGGCCAATAATGGCGATTTTCATGACTGCATTCCTTTTCAGTGGTTCTGCGGCGGTGATCAGGCTTTTTTCTTCGGCGGTGCGCTGAACGCGCCCGCGGTCTTCAGCTTGCCGATCTGCTCGTCGCCGTAACCCAGAACATCCTTCAATACTTCGTCAGTGTGTTCACCGAGCAGCGGCGAACGTTTGATCACCGCGGGGGACTCCGAGAGCTTGATCGGCATGCCGACGTTGTACCACTTGCCACGCTGCGGATGATCAAGCTCGACATACATGTCGCGGCCACGGATATGTTCGTCGGTGGCGAGGTCGCTGGTGGACATGATCGGCCCGCAGGGTACGTCCAGCGGATTGAGGATGGCCATGAAATCGCGCTTGGTATGGTTCGATGCGAACTTCGTGATCAGCGCCCACATCTCGCCCTGGTTCTTGCGCCGTTCGCCGATGGTCGCAAATTTCGGGTCCGTCGCGAGGTCCGGCCGGCCGAGATCCGGCCCGATGCGTTTCGCCAGCGCATCCCACACCGCCTCCTGCACGACGACGTAAATGAAATCGTTCGGGCCGCCCGGCTTGCACTGGATGGCGTTGCCGAGCTGCCCGCCGCCGGAGTCGTTGCCGGCGCGAGGCACATCGCCCATGCCCTGGCTGGTGGGCACCGAATACTCCGACAGTGACTGGCGGGTCAGCCGCTGGTGGTCGCGCCATTTGACGCGGCACAGGTTCATCACGCCGTCCATCATCGCCACTTCGACATACTGCCCCTTGCCGGTGCGGTTTGCCTGATGCAGCGCGGCCAGCAGGCCGATCGCGAGATGCAGCCCCGTGCCGGAATCGCCGATCTGCGCACCGGTGACAAACGGCGGGCCGTCGGGCACACCCGTCGTGCTCATTGCGCCGCCCATCGCCTGCGCCACGTTTTCGTAGGCCTTGAACTCGGCATACGGTCCGGTCGAACCAAAACCCTTGATCGAACCCATGACGATCTTCGGATTGATCTCGCGGATTTTTTCCCAGGTGAAACCGAAACGGTCAAGCACGCCGGGGCCGAAATTCTCCATCACGATGTCGCATTTTTTCAGCAAATCAACGAACACCGTCTTGCCTTCGGCCGACTTCATGTTGACCGTGATCGACCGCTTGTTGCAGTTGAGCATCGTGAAATACAGGCTGTCCGCGTTCGGCACGTCGCGCAACTGGCCGCGCGTCGCGTCGCCCTGCGGCGGCTCGAACTTGATCACGTCGGCGCCCATCCATGCCAGCAGCTGCGAGCACGTCGGCCCGGCCTGTACGTGGGTCATGTCGAGAATTCGAACACCCTTCAAAGCTTCCATGCTGATCTCCAAAATTCCGCGGTGATTGAAAAGCTGACCGCCCGATGCATCCGCCGCGGTGATCGCGGCGCCCAGTACGGAGCGCTTGGGCCGGCCGCAATTTTCTGATTGTTAATTGTACATAGCGAGAACGAGAGGGCGTCACTATAGGTAATGACCACCCCGCTGGCCTTGACCGGAGTCAAGATTCCATTCCAATAATTTACTTAAATTAAACAAATAGTTATAAAATTCAATCACCTGCTTTCGGCCACGCTGCCGGCCACAATTTCATGCCCGCTTTTATTGTCCAGCCATGACCCAGCTTGCACTGCATCCCCAGTCCAAAATCATCCGGCTGCAATTGCGGCAAAACATGGTTTTGCAAAACCTCGGCGTGGCGCAGTGGAACGAATTCGAGCCCTTGCTGGAAATTACCGACTACGCCAAGGGCGAAACCCTGGAACTCCAGGGCACA
>CAMBCD010000400.1 GCA_945863085.1 Bordetella parapertussis | reverse complement strand
TCCCCCCAAGAAGCGCCGAATCTAAGGAGATCCCACAGTGGCCAGGAATCTCGATGCAAAATGCCGGCAATGCCGTCGCGAAGGCGAAAAACTCTTCCTCAAGGGGGAGAAGTGTTTCACCGACAAGTGCGCGATCGAGCGCCGCAATTATCCACCGGGCCAGCACGGCCAGAAAAGCACCCGCCTGTCGGGTTATGGCGTGCAGCTCCGCGAAAAGCAGAAGGTGCGCCGCATTTACGGCATCCTCGAGCGTCAGTTCCGTAAGACCTACAAGGAAGCGGCGGCGAGCAAGGGCGTGACCGGTGAAGCACTGCTGCAGAACCTCGAAAGCCGGCTGGACGGCGTGGCATACCGGATGGGTTTCGGTGCGTCGCGTACGGAAGCCCGCCAGGTGGTGCGCCACAATGGCATCCTGGTCAACGGCAAGCGCGTGAATATTCCGTCCTACCAGTGCCGTCCCGGCGACGTCGTCGAAGTGGCGCAGGCCGCCAAGGCGCAGTTGCGTATCAAGGGCGCCGCTGAAGCAGCTGAAGCACGCGGGTTTCCGGAGTGGGTTGAAGTCGACTCGAAGGCGCTGAAAGGCACCTTCAAGGCACGGCCGCAGCGCTCCGAATTGCCTTCAACCATCAACGAGTCGCTCATCGTCGAGCTGTACTCGAAATAATCTCCGAGAGGTAGTCAAGCCATGTCCACCAGCGCCTTCCTCAAGCCTCGGATCATCGACGTGCAGGGTGTGTCCCCGTTCCATGCGAAGGTCACGATGGAACCGTTCGAGCGCGGTTACGGCCATACGCTCGGCAATGCGTTGCGTCGCACCCTGTTGTCCTCGATGCCCGGCTATGCCGCGACTGAAGTCAAGATCGCCGGCGTGCTGCACGAATACTCCACGATCGACGGTGTGCAGGAAGATGTGGTCGACATCCTGCTCAACCTGAAAGGTATTGTACTGCGTCTGCATAACCGCGACGAAGCCATCCTGACCCTGAAAAAATCAGGCGAAGGCGTGGTCACCGCTGCGGATATCGAGCCGATGCACGACGTTGAAATCATCAACCCGGATCACGTGATTGCCCACTTGACCGCCGGAGGCAAGCTCGACGTGCAGATCAAGGTCGAAAAGGGCCGTGGTTACGTCGCTGCAGTGACGCGTCGCGGAGTGGACGACACGCGCAGCGTCGGCGGCCTGATGCTCGACGCCTCCTACGGTCCGGTGCGTCGCGTCAGCTACGCGGTGGAATCGGCGCGCGTTGAGCAGCGTACCGACCTCGACAAGCTGGTGATCGACATCGAGACCAACGGCGCGATTGATCCTGAAGAAGCCGTCCGTTACGCCGCACGCGTGCTGGTCGAACAGCTGTCCGTGTTTGCCGATCTCAAAGGCACCCCGGCGCTGATCGAAGAGAAAAAAGCCACGCAGATCGACCCGGTGCTGTTGCGTCCGGTGGACGATCTGGAGTTGACCGTCCGTTCGGCCAACTGCCTGAAAGCGGAAAACATCTACTATATCGGCGACCTGATCCAGCGTACCGAAACCGAATTGCTGAAGACCCCGAACCTGGGTCGCAAGTCGCTGAACGAGATCAAGGAAGTGCTGGCATCCCGCGGCCTGACGCTGGGTATGAAGCTGGAAAACTGGCCGCCTGCCGGCCTGGAAAAGATCTAAGAGGGCATCATGCGTCATCGTCACGGTTTACGAAAACTCAATCGCACCAGCAGCCATCGCCTCGCGATGCTGCGCAACATGGCGAACTCGCTGCTGCGCCATGAAGCGATCAAAACCACGTTGCCCAAAGCCAAGGAATTGCGGCGGGTCGTGGAGCCGATCATCACTCTTGGCAAGAAACCCACGCTGGCGAATCGCCGCCTCGCGTTCGATCGCCTGCGCGACCGCGAAAACGTGGTCAAGCTGTTTGATCTGCTGGGCCCGCGCTTTGCCAAGCGCAATGGCGGTTACCTGCGCATCCTGAAGTTCGGTTTCCGCAAGGGCGACAATGCGCCGATGGCCTACGTCGAACTGCTGGATCGTCCGGAAGTGGCGGAGACCGAAGCCAAACCGGAAGCAGCCTGATCTGCAGCATCGCGTGACCAAAAAAAGCCGGGCTATGCCCGGCTTTTTTGTTGGCGTCGTCCGCAGGCAAATCTATTAAATATCGTTTAAAAACAATAGTTTATATATTTCCGTTGACTGATCTGGCTTGCCACTCAGCTTACCAGTATCACCCGGTAATCATTGACGTTGGTGCGTGTGGGGCCGGTAATCACGAGGTCGCCGGTTGCAGCAAAAAAACGGTAGGCGTCGTTCTGGTCGAGCAGTGTTGTTGCATCGAGATGTTTGCGCGCCGCGCGCTGCAAGGTATCCGGCGTCAATACGGCGCCGGCATTGTCTTCAGAACCGTCAATGCCGTCGGTGTCGCAGGCCATGGCGTGTATGCCTGCTGCTGCCCCATCAAGATCAATGGCCAGCGACAGCAGGAACTCGGCGCAGCGCCCGCCACGGCCCTCGCCGCGCACGGTGACTGTGCATTCGCCGCCGGAAATCAGCGCCACCGGCACTGACCATGGCAGGCCGTGCTGGCGGATGCCGCGGGCGAGTGCGCCGTAGACCTTGGCAACCTCGCGTGCTTCCCCGGTCACCGAATCGCCGAGTATCGCGGGCGTGATGCCCTGGCTGCGGAAATAATCCGCGGCAGCCTGCAGTGATTGCTGCGCTGTGGCGATCACCCGGTTTTCGGTTTTGGCAAAAACGCGGTCGCCGGGTTTGGGGGTTTCTGCGATTTCGCCGCGTGCGCCGCGCGCGAGGTGCGTGGCGATGGCGGGTGGTGGCGGCACCTTGTGGCGCTGAAGGATATCGATGGCATCCTGGTAGGTCGTCGGATCCGGCGCGCAGGGGCCGGAGGCGATGTGTGTCGGATCATCACCGGTGACATCGGATACCACCAGCGCCAGCACCGGCGCGCGTGACGCGGCGGCCAGCCGTCCGCCCTGGATCAGCGACAGGTGTTTGCGCACGGTGTTCATGGCC
>CAMBCD010000399.1 GCA_945863085.1 Bordetella parapertussis | reverse complement strand
GAGGCTCTGCAGCAGTCGATCAAGGACACCTATCCGAAGCCGAAGATGCTGATCGTCAATTTCCCGAGCAACCCGACGACGCAGTGCGTGGACCTGGCGTTTTTCGAGCGGCTGATCGCGATTGCCAGGGAGCACGATATTTACGTGGTGCATGACTTGGCCTACGCCGACATCGTGTTCGACGGCTACAAGGCGCCGTCCATCCTGCAGGTGCCGGGAGCGCGGGACATTGCGGTCGAGTTTTTCACGATGTCCAAGAGTTACAACATGGCCGGCTGGCGCGTGGGTTTCATGGTCGGCAACCGGGACCTGGTCAATGCGCTGGCGCGGATGAAGAGTTACCACGATTACGGCACCTTCACGCCGATCCAGGTGGCGTCGATCATTGCGCTGGAAGGCCCGCAGGACTGCGTCGAAAACGTGCGCCAGATCTACCAGGGCCGCCGCGATGTGCTGTGGTCGGGCATGAACGCCATGGGCTGGGAAGTGCCCAAGCCGCAGGCGACCATGTACATCTGGGCACCGATCCCCGAGCCGTACAAGAAGATGGGATCGCTGGAGTTTTCGAAAAAGCTGCTGGCCGAGGGCAAGGTGGCGGTGGCGCCGGGCACCGGTTTCGGCCATTACGGCGACGATTTTGTGCGGTTTGCGCTGATCGAGAATGAAGCGCGGACCCGACAGGCGATACGCACCATCAAGGAAATGTTCCGCAAGGACGGGCTGGTGAAGTAACGGGAAACCGGTAACGGGAAACAGGAAAACAATGAAACCGATCAATGTGGGATTGCTGGGCACCGGCACTGTCGGCGGCGGCACGTTCAGGGTGCTCCAGCGCAACAGCGAGGAAATTTCGCGCCGGGCGGGCTGCACGATCCGCATCGCCGTGGTTGCGGACAAGGATGTTGCGCGCGCCAAAACCGTGGCCGGTGATGCGGCGCGGGTGACCGCGGATGCGTTCGAGGTGGTGAATGATCCGCAGATCGACGTCGTCGTCGAACTGATCGGCGGTTATACGATCGCCAAGGAACTGATGCTGAAGGCGATTGCCAACGGCAAACACGTGGTGACGGCGAACAAGGCGCTGCTGGCATTGCACGGCAACGAGATTTTTTCGGCGGCGCGCAAGCAGGGCGTGATGGTGGCCTTCGAGGCTGCAGTCGGGGGCGGCATTCCGATCATCAAGTCGCTGCGCGAGGGCCTGACCGCCAACCGCATCGAATGGATCGCCGGCATCATCAACGGCACCAGCAATTTCATCCTGTCGGAAATGCGCGCCAAGGGTGCGGCGTTTGCCGATGTGCTGAAAGAAGCCCAGGGCAAGGGTTACGCCGAAGCGGACCCGACTTTCGACATCGAGGGCGTCGATGCCGCGCACAAGCTGGCGATCATGGCGGCGATCGGTTTCGGCATCCCGGTGCAGTTCGACAAGGCCTACGTCGAAGGCATCTCGAAGCTGGCGCAGGAGGACATCCGCTACGCTGAAGAGCTGGGATACCGCATCAAGCTGCTGGGCATTGCCAAGCGCAAGGCGAGCGGCTTCGAATTACGCGTGCATCCGACGCTGATTCCGACAAAGCAGCTGATCGCCAATGTCGAAGGCGTGATGAACGCGATCCTGGTCAAGGGCGATGCCGTCGGCCAGACCATGTATTACGGCGCCGGCGCCGGCGCCGAACCGACCGCGTCGGCGGTGGTGGCCGACCTGGTCGATGTCGCACGTGCACTGGCCGCCGACCCGGAACACCGGGTGCCGCACCTGGCATTCCAGCACGACCAGTTGTCGGATGTGCCGATCCTGCCGATGGGCGAGGTCGAGACTTCGTATTACCTGCGCCTGCGGGTCGCGGACAAGGCCGGGGTGCTGGCCGACATCACGCGGATACTGGCTGACCAGGCGATTTCGATCGAAGCGCTGGTGCAGAAGGAAGCCCCGGCTGGCGAGGAACATGTCGACATCATCCTGCTGACGCACCTGACGCGGGAAAAGAAAATCGACGCCGCAATCCGCAGCATTGAAGCGCTGCCGGTGGTCTCGGGAAAAATCACCCGCATCCGCATGGAAGCGCTGCAATGAGCGCACTTGCTCCAAAAACTGCGGTAGCGGGCGCTTCCGTACGTTACGTCAGCACCCGCGGCCGTATGTCCGGCGCGCGCTTCTGCGACGTGCTGCTGGGCGGCCTGGCCCCTGACGGCGGATTGGTGGTGCCGCAGGCTTATCCGCGGCTGGATGCGGCCGAACTGAAGGCATTGCGGCCGTTGTCCTATCCGGATCTGGCTTTGGCGATCATCAGCCGCTTTGTCGATGACATCCCGCAGGATGATCTGGCGGCGCTGGTGCGCCGTGCCTATCGCGCAGAGACTTTCGGATCGGCCGACATCACGCCGCTGCAGACGCTGGAGCCGGGCCTGCACCTGCTGAAACTGTCCAACGGGCCGACGCTGGCGTTCAAGGACGTGGCGATGCAGCTGCTCGGCGAACTGTTCGAATACGTGCTGAAGCGCGAAGGCAAAACGCTGAATATCCTCGGCGCGACCTCGGGCGACACCGGGTCCGCCGCCGAATATGCGATGCGCGGCCGCCAGGGCATCCGCGTGTTCATGCTGTCGCCGCACGGCAAGATGAGTCCGTTCCAGCGGGCGCAGATGTATTCGCTGCAGGATGCCAATATTTTCAACATTGCAATCCGCGGCGTGTTCGACGACTGCCAGGACATCGTCAAGGCGGTCAGCGGTGATGCGGCGTTCAAGAACACGCATCGCATCGGCGCGGTGAATTCGATCAACTGGGCCCGGGTCGTGGCGCAGGTGGTGTATTACTTCAAGGGTTATTTCGCGGCGACGCGGGGCAACGACGAGCAGGTGTCGTTTGCCGTACCCTCGGGAAATTTCGGCAATATTTTCGCCGGCCATATCGCGCGCATGATGGGCCTGCCGATCAAACACCTGATCCTCGCCTCCAATGAAAACGACGTGCTTGACGAGTTTTTCCGCTCTGGTCGTTACCGCGTGCGTTCGGGACGCGAA
>CAMBCD010000398.1 GCA_945863085.1 Bordetella parapertussis | reverse complement strand
ACGCCTTTTTCGCGCTGTTGTTCAACCAGATACTGCGTGAGTGTAATGCGCCGCATGTTTTCTCCACTAATAGGCAACCACCCGGCGGTCCGGGATCGGGACTGCGATTATCCGATATACTGGTTTTAACCGGGAGACACAAATGATGTGCATGATTTTCAAAGGTATTTTCTGGCGCTGCGCATTGCTGAGCGCAATGTTGCTGCCGGCGCTGGCGCCAGCCCAGGCCGGCAAACCGGCTACCGCAGCCCCCGCAGCGGCCCACTCGGTTGCGACCTCAGTTGCCACCTCAGTTGCAACATTCGGCGGCGGCTGTTTCTGGTGCGTCGAGGAAGCCTTCGACAAGGTGCCGGGCGTGATTTCGACCACCTCCGGCTATATGGGCGGTCGCACCAAAAACCCGACTTATCCCCAGGTTTCGGCAGGCAACACCGGCCACAACGAAGTGGTGCAGGTGGCCTACGATCCGGCAAAAGTCAGCTACGCACAGTTACTCGACGCCTTCTGGCGCAACATCGATCCGACCCAGGCCAACGGCCAGTTCTGCGATCACGGCTCACAGTACCGCAGTGAAATTTTTTATCACAATGAAGACCAGCGCAAAGCGGCCGAGGCGTCAAAAACAAAACTGCTGAAGGACAAACCTTTCGCCGGCAACGTGCATACGCTGGTCACCAGGGCGGCGGAGTTTTACAGCGCCGAGGAATACCATCAGGATTATTACAAGAAAAACCCGGTCCGCTACACCTACTACAAGACCGGTTGCGGCCGCGCGGCACGACTTAAAGAAGTGTGGAAAACGCAATAAACCGGCGGCGATGCGGAAACGCCTGCTGCTGATCGGCGGCGGCCACAGCCATGTCGAGGTCATCCGCCGCCTGGGACTTGCCCCGGAAACCGGCGTCGCGGTAACCCTGGTCAGCCCGGACCGGCACACCGCATATTCGGGCATGTTGCCCGGCCATATCGCCGGGCATTACCGTTTCGAAGACTGCCATATCGACCTGGAGACGCTGTGCCGCGGCGCCGGTGTCCGGCGTGTTGCCGGCGTCATCACCAGCCTCGATCTGCAGCGCCATGTCGCCCGTTGTGCTGACGGCGCCGAACACGCCTTTGACGTGCTTGCCATCGACAGCGGATCCACGCCGGTCATCGCCGGCATTCCCGGCGCGGAGCAATACGGCGTGCCGGTCAAACCGGTGCCGGCATTCCTTGAGTATTGGACCAAACTGCGCACCGCCGCGCGCACGGCAAGCACCGATTTGCGCATCGCCATCGTCGGCACTGGCGCTGGCGGTGTCGAACTGGCATTGGCCATGCACAACCGTGTCCGTAACGACAACGGCCGCGCGCGGTTCATCGTCATTGGCGACGGCCCGACGCTGCTGGCCGCACATGCCGCCGGAGTGCAGCGTCGTTTCAGCGCGGTGTTGCGCAAACGCGGCATCACGCTGCGCCTCAATGCGCCGGTGCAGAGTGCAACAGTCGAAGGCCTGGAGCTGGGCGACGGAGAACCGTTGCACGCCGACCACGTGATCTGGGTCACCGGCGCCGCAGCGCCAGCCTGGCCGCGCGCGAGCGGGCTGCAGACCAACGCCGCAGGTTTCATTGCCGTCAACGACCATCTGCAATCACCGTCGCACGACTGCGTGTTCGCCACCGGCGACATCGCGGCCATGCTGGCCGCGCCACGGCCGAAATCCGGGGTCTATGCCGTGCGCCAGGGACCGCCACTCACTGAAAACCTGCGCCGTGCCTTGCGCGGCGAGCCGCTGCTGGATTATCACCCGCAGCACAGGGCGCTGGCGCTGATCAGCACCGGTGACCGTTATGCCGTGGCGTCATACGGGTCGCTCGCATTCGGTGGCGCCTGGGTGTGGCGCTGGAAGGATCGTATCGACAGCGCATTCATGCAGCGCTACCGCGCCGCAGATATATCATAACTAATTGTTTTATTTATATTTTTAACTGACGGTGACGCGCGCAAATTTGCGCTTGCCGACCTGCAGCACCACGCTCGCGCCACGCGCAAGCTTCAGTGACTTGTCGCTGATTTTTTCGCCGTCCATTTTGACGCCGCCCTGAGCCAGCATGCGCAGTGCATCCGAGGTGCTCGGCGTCAGCCCCGCCTGTTTCAGCACGACGGCAATCGCCAGACCACCGGCCTCGCCTGCAAGCGTCACCTCGGCAATATCTTCGGGAATTTCATGCTGCTTGAAACGCGTCTCGAAATCGGCGAGCGCATTGCGCGCGGCATCGGCGCCGTGAAAACGGCTGACAATCTCCTGCGCCAGCGCCACCTTGATGTCACGCGGATTGCGCCCGGCGGAAACCTCGGTGCGCCACTGCTGGATGGTCTCCAGCGGTTCGAATGACAACAGTTCGATATAACGCCACATCAGTTCGTCGGACACCGACATCAGCTTGCCGAATATCTCGTTGGGCGCTTCCTGGATGCCGACATAGTTGCCCAGCGATTTCGACATCTTGTTGATGCCGTCGAGGCCCTCGAGCAGCGGCATGGTCAGGATGCACTGCGGCGCCTGGCCGTGGTGTTTCTGCAGCTCGCGCCCCATCAGCAGGTTGAATTTCTGGTCGGTACCGCCAAGTTCAACGTCGGCCTTCAAGGCCACCGAATCATAGCCCTGCACCAGCGGATAGAGGAATTCGTGGATCGCAATCGGCTGGTTGCCGCGGTAACGCTTGGAAAAATCATCGCGCTCGAGCATGCGCGCGACGGTATGCGACGCGGCCAGCCTGATCATGTCCACCGCGCTCATGCGGTCCATCCAGGTCGAGTTGAACACCACCTCGGTGCGCTCACGATCGAGGATGCGGAACACCTGCTCGGTATAAGTCACGGCGTTGCGCGCAACCTCCTCGCGGGTCAGCGGTGGCCGTGTTGCATTTTTGCCGGTCGGGTCGCCGATCATGCCGGTGAAATCGCCGATCAGGAACAGTACATGGTGGCCGAGTTCCTGGAACTGGCGCAGCTTGTTGATCAGCACGGTATGACCCAGGTGCAGATC
>CAMBCD010000397.1 GCA_945863085.1 Bordetella parapertussis | reverse complement strand
ACGCAATGCCTGTTACACGCTGTTCGCCACGCATTATTTCGAACTGACGCAGCTCGCGGTGGAATTCAAGCAGGTCGCGAACGTGCATCTCGATGCGGTGGAACACAAGGATCGCATCGTGTTCCTGCACAGCGTCGAGGAAGGCCCGGCGAGCCGCAGTTACGGTTTGCAGGTCGCGCAACTCGCGGGGGTGCCCGGCGCGGTAATCCGCAGCGCAAAAAAACGCCTGGCTGATCTGGAAGCTGCGGCTGCGGCGCAGGTGCCGCAAGGTGATTTGTTCGCGGGTTCAGCACCGATCAATGAGCCGGCAGCACCGGAGCCCCATCCGGCAGTGGATGCCCTGCGCGACTGCGACCCCGATGCCCTGACACCGCGCGACGCGCTGGACCTGCTCTACCGGCTACGCGAACTGGCGCAGGGGGATCCCGGTAAAAAACACTAAGTATTTGTTTTTATTGATATTTTTTACATCATCCAGTCCAGCCACCGCCCCTCAATCCTCACTCCTCACTGCCCACTCCTCAATCCTCACCGAACTCAGTGGTGGTGTCCGTGCGCCCCATGCACATGCCCGTGTTCCATTTCCTCACCGGTCGCCGCGCGCACTTCGGTCACCGTGCAATTGAAGTTCAGCGTCTGCCCCGCCAGCGGATGATTGCCGTCAACCACCACCTTGTCCGCCGCAACATCGGTCACCGTGTACACCATCGCATGACCGGATTCGTCGCCGCGGCCCTCGAACTGCATGCCGACGGCAACCTCAGGCGGAAATTTGTCGCGCCCCTCGACCTGCACCAGATTGGCATCGTATTCGCCGAAGGCGTCATTCGGCGCCAGCCGGATCTTGCAGCTGTCACCCGCTTTTTTGCCGTCGAGCGCCTGCTCGACCAGCGGAAAAATGCCGTGATGTCCGCCGTGCAGATAGGCAATCGGCGCCTCCGCCTTCTCGATCATATTGCCCTCAGCGTCCAGCAGTTCGAAAGTCAGCGTCACCACCGTGTTTTTTGCGATTTGCATCAGGATTCCCTGGTCAGTTGAGGCGCCGGCTCCGGACAGCGCCCGATGCCGGATTTTAACAAAGCGCCCCGCGGACAGGCACACCGTGATACGACCCATCTATAATTCCCGGCCATGCACAACCCCTTGCTCAACGGCATGACCCCGGCTCAGTTCCTGCGCAAACACTGGCAGAAAAAGCCGCTGCTGGCCCGCGCCAGCCTGCCGCAGTTCGCGCCGCTGGTGACACGCCGTGACCTGCAGGACATGGCCGGATCCGCGGATACCGAATCGCGGCTGATTGTGCGTAATGGCGGGCGCTGGCAGGTGACGCACGGCCCGTTTACGCGGCGCGATTTCGCCAGACTGCCTGCCCGCAACTGGACGCTGCTGGTACAGGGCGTGAACCACGTACTGCCTGAGGCGCAGGATTTGCTCGCACAGTTTGCCTTCATTCCCTATGCCCGCCTCGACGACCTGATGGTCAGCTACGCGCCGCCCGGCGGCGGCGTCGGTCCGCATTTCGACAGCTACGATGTTTTTCTGCTGCAGGGTGAAGGCCGCCGCCGCTGGCAGATCAGCAGCCAGCGCGACTTGGCGCTGGTGCCTGATGCGCCGCTGAAAATACTCAGCCGTTTCCGTGCCGGCAAAGAATGGACGCTGGCGGCGGGCGACATGCTGTACCTGCCGCCGCGCTGCGCGCACGACGGGGTCGCGCTCGACGAATGCATTACCTATTCGATCGGTTTCCGTGCGCCGTCGGCACAGGACCTGTGCGGCCGCTTCCTCGAATTCCTGCAGGACCGGCTGGACGCACCCGGGCTTTACACCGATCCGGATCTCAAACCTGTGCGCCATCCCGCGCAGATCAACAGCCAGCTGACCGAGGGCCTGCTGCGTCTGCTCGACGGCCTGCGCTGGAGCCGCGACGACCTGCTGCGTTTCATCGGCGAGGATCTCAGCACGCCGAAACTCCATTTGGTTTTTGCGGCTCCGCACCGCGCACTCACGTTGACAGCGTTTGCCAAAACCGTCGGCAAGCAGGGACTGCGCCTGGCGCCGCAATCAATACTGCTCTACGACAACACCGCGTTTTACATCAACGGCGAACGCTGGACCGTACCCGCAGGTGCGCGGTCGCGCCTGGGCCGGTTCGCCGACCGCCGCATGCTGCCGCCGGCAGCCTCTCCGGTTGCAGGCATGGACGTGCTGTATGCCTGGTACCGCGCGGGCTACGCAGTGCTCTGACGGGAATCCACGCATGGAACTGACTGGCAACCTGCCCAACGCCGAATACCGGCGCTTCGAAAGTTTTCGGGAATACGAAGAAATCGTCGACCGGATGATCCCGCTGACCCAGAGCATCATCCGCGTTTTCGACAAAACTTTTGACAAAGCAGCGGGCAGTGCCTGGAACAGCACGACACGTATTGAACTGCTGCGGCAGTTCCTGCTGGCGAATCGCGCCAACCGGCTGCTGATCCTGCTCCACGATACCAGGCCGCTGGCGACCGAATGCCCGCGCCTGGTCTCCCTGGCACAGCATTTCACCCATGCCTGCGTCATCCGTGAAACCCTGCGTGCGGCGAAACATGCTTCCGATCCCTTTGTCATTTTTGACGGCAGCCACTATGTGCATCGCTTTCATTACGATCACATGCGGGCGGCCCAGGGCACGCACGATGCCGCCGGCGCCCAGCAGATGATCGACCGTTTCGGCGAAATACTGGACTGCTCCGGCCCCCCGCTGGCGGCAAATGTCACCGGACTGTGACTTTTAGTCGCCACGGCCTCTCATTCTTCACCCGAACACTGATAGAATTCGCGTCGGCAATGTGCGGGTTGCAAACGCCATGATGGGTTTTGCATCGCGCACGGTGCCAACCAAATTTGGAATGAACCTCTTTACCTTCGAAGGATAGTTATCATCATGAATCGCTCCCTCCTCATTGCCGCCCTGCTGGCGGTTGGTCTGACTGCCTGCGGCGAAAAACCAGCTCCGGCTCCGGCCCCCGCACCTGCTCCCGCTCCGGCACCTGCCCCGGCTCC
>CAMBCD010000396.1 GCA_945863085.1 Bordetella parapertussis | reverse complement strand
TCGGGGCGGATCAACTGCAGGTAGAAGGTTCTGGCTTGCGCCGAGGCCACCGCACCGATGGCGGCGGCAGCAAAGGTCAGTGCCAGCCAGCCGGCAAAGCCGAGTAACTTTTTGTGCAGGGAAAAACGGGTATTGGTGTTTTGCATGTTGGCCTGGAAGAGTGGGCTGGCGACAGACCGGTGGCCCGTCATGCGCGCGGCGGCGCGGTTGCTGCAAACGACGGGCGTGCGCAAAGGCGGTCAAACCAGGCGCAGAGTTTCGGATGGTCCGGGCGCCAGTGCAGATCGGGATTGCGCGCTTCGAGCCCGAGGCCGCAGGCAAGGGTGATCTGTGCCATGTTCAGCGCGCCGTTCATCCACGGATGTTCAATCTCGGTTTCCCACAGTGCGGCCATGCGCCGGCTGCGTTGTGCTTCGTGCTGCAGCAGCGTCGGCGAACGTTCAGCCGGGGCACGTGCTATCTCGCGGCTCCACACGGCGAGGCCGTCCGTCATGCTGCGTGCCAGAGCTTCGAGGCGGCGCGCTTCCCATATTTTTTCATCGGCCGGCAGGTCGAACACCGGTTTGCCGTCGAGCTGATCCAGCCAGGCGCAGATCAGTGCGGACTCCTCCAGTGCGACGCCGTCGTCCCGGATCAGACAAGGGACGCGACCTGATGGGTTTATACGGTAGTAAGGGCTGGCGGCAAGCCGGGTCTGTGCCGGGATGATTTCGACCCGTTTCTCCAGTCCTTTTTCCAGAATCACGATGCGCACGATGCGTGCGTAGGGAGAGCCCGGCGTGATGTAAAGTTTCATGTCAGTTCAGCGTTTCAGGCTTGATCACATACGGTTCTGAGGCGTGGCCTGAATTGATTGCCAACGGCCTAGAAGCGTGGCATGGCTGATGACTAACGGCCCAGAAGCTCGGCCTGACTTGATCATTTACGACCTTGGGGTGTGGCCCGGTACAGCGGCATCACCTTCGGCAGCAGCGCCTCGATCTGCTGGATGCGGCTGGTTTCGGCCGGGTGGGTGCTGAGGAATTCCGGCGGGCGGCTGCCGCCCTGTCCGGCCTTGAGCATTTTTTGCCACAGTGTGACGCCGGCGCGCGGGTCGTAGCCGGCGCGGGCCGAGAGTTCAAGGCCGATGCGGTCGGCTTCGGCTTCGTCATTGCGGCTGAAGGTGGTCGCAATCAGTGCTTCGTACCCTGCATTGGCCAAGCCGGCTGCGCCGTCGCCCAGTCCGAGCAGTGCGGCGCCGACGCCGATCGCGGTCTGTGCGGCGATGGCCTGCGATACCTGTTCGCGGGAATGTTCGCGCAGGGCGTGGGCAATTTCGTGGCCCATGACCACGGCGATTTCGTCATCGCTGAGGTTCAGCCTTTTGATCAGACCGGTGTAGAACATGATCTTGCCGCCCGGCATGCAGAAGGCATTGAGTTCGTCGCTGGTGATGGTGTTGACTTCCCATTTCCAGCCCGGCGCGTCGGCGCGAAAGGCGCGGGTCTGCGGCGTGATGCGACTGGCGATGGCGCGCACGCGGCGGGTCAGGGCGACGTCAGTGTTCAGCGTGCCCTTTTTCCTGGATTCGGCCTGCAGCTGGTTGTAGGCCTTTACCGCCATCTGGTCGAGTTCGGCCGAGGACACCAGCAGCAGTTGTTTGCGCTCGGCGCCGACGACGCCGCCGGAGGTGGTGGATTCGCAGCTGGCGGTGCCGCCTACCGTGATGGCGGTGAGCGCAAGGGCGATCAGTTTATACAGGGGTGCCATGACCTTACTCCGATGCATATGCGAGAGCGTGATTCTACCGCGGCCGTAACAGTCATTTGTGACGGGGTTGGGCAACCTGCGTAGAATGCGCCCCTTCGTTTGAAATTATCCGCAGAATCCCATGATTCGTTTCAGCCAGATCACACTCATCCGCGGCGCCAAGGTCCTGCTTGAAAGCGCGGATGTGGCGCTCAATCCTGGCGACAAGATCGGCCTGATTGGCGCCAACGGCACCGGCAAGTCCAGCGTGTTTGCGATGCTGCGCGGCGAACTGCATGCCGACCAGGGCGAGGTTGATTATCCGGCGCGCTGGCGCGTGGCGCATGTGGCGCAGGAAACGCCGGCGCTGGACCGCGCGGCCATTGATTACGCCATCGACGGCGATACCACGCTGCGCCGCCTCGAAGTCGAGCTCGCTGCTGCTGAAGCGGCCGATGAAGGCGAACGCATCGGTGAAATTTATGCCGAACTGGCCGATGCGGACGCGTGGACGGTGCGGCCGCGCGCGGAACAGCTGCTGCACGGCCTGGGTTTCAGCCATGAACAGATGGAACAGCCGGTGGCCAGTTTTTCCGGCGGCTGGCGCATGCGGCTGAACCTGGCGCAGGCGCTGATGTGTCCGTCCGACCTGCTGCTGCTCGACGAGCCGACCAACCACCTCGACCTCGACGCCATCCTGTGGGTGGAGGAGTGGCTCAAAAAATACCAGGGCACGCTGGTCATCGTGTCGCATGACCGCGATTTCCTCGACGGCGTGGTCAATGTCATCGTGCACATCGACAACAAAAAACTGAAGCGTTACGCCGGACACTATTCCGATTTCGAACGCCAGCGCGCCGCCGCAGTGGTGCTGGCCGCGGGCATGATCGAGAAACAGCAGCGTGAACGCGCGCACCTTGAATCCTTCATCAACCGTTTCAAGGCGCAGGCGAGCAAGGCGCGCCAGGCGCAGAGCCGGATGAAAATGCTGGCGAAAATGGAAGATCTGGCGCCGCTGCACGCCTCGGCGCCGTTCCAGTTTGAATTCCGCGAGCCGCTGCGTGCACCCGATCCGCTGCTGGTGCTGGAGGACGTGGTTGCCGGTTACCGGTCGGAGGACATTGAGGGGGCCGCGGACAAGGTGGTGGTGCGCGGCATCAAGTTTTCGCTGCAGAGCGGCCAGCGTTACGGCCTGCTCGGCATCAACGGCGCCGGCAAATCGACACTGATCAAAACCATCGCCGGCGAACTGCCGCCGCTGTGGTGCTGGTTGCCGGCATGATCGAGAAACAGCAGCGCGAACGCGCGCACCTCGAATC
>CAMBCD010000395.1 GCA_945863085.1 Bordetella parapertussis | reverse complement strand
AGATCATCAACGCCCTGGTCAAACGCAGCGGCGTTTGAACGGCGCATGGGCGGAATGCGTTTATCAGTCACAACAATCTGCATTGCGACAGCAGAAAAAGAAAATCAGGATAGATGCAAATGTACGCGAATCGCCAAGACCATGTAACTCGCTCAACATTGAATCCCGATTAAAGGAATAACTGTGCGCGTTTTCATCATTTGCTACGGTGCGCTTTTGATTGGCATCTCTGCATTTGTCGCAAACGAACCCACTTACCTTGGTAACGTTGGCTTTTTAGTATTAGGCGCTGCGTTTGGCAGCTACCCACCTTTCCTCATTGCTGAGTATTACGCTCATCGTGACAGTAAGCGGATGGCCACCGCCATTTACCAAGAACTAGCCAATCGTGTCGCGCGGTGCTGCTTTGATTTTGAGAGTCCGTGGATACATTACCGATCAACTCGGGAGGAGATGGAAATTCCACGGTTAAAAAAATTCGCCCCCATTCCGCCCGTCATTTTCCCGGCTCTTTCACCGCACATTGCCATGTTTAATAATGACATTGGTCAAGCATTGATTAGGTTCTATATTTTCCTTACTGCCTGGGAAAAAGACATAGAAACAACAACGCAGCAATTTGAAAGCATTCGACAAAATGTTCGTCCAGCTGAATTACATCGACTGGCAAGAAGATTAAGAAATACACTTGGCTCCGGTAAAGCAGTGCTTGAAGGAATCGCCAAATCCGGATAAGTAGAAAACCCAGAACAAATCGAACTGGCAGCAATCGCTGACCTAGATAAACTTTTTCCTGACGCCCACCCGCAAAAAGGGAAACCCTTGCGCGAACGAATTCAGATCGCTCTAGATGAATCGGAAAACAAAACTTAGCCGATAAAATTATTCTACGCACAAGACATAGCCTCCATCACCCCCCCCTTCTGAGCCGCCGAGTAGCGCAGCGCGACCGGGGGCAGTCGGCGAGGACTGTGCGAGCGCGCAGGACGCGTCAGCACCACCGGTAATTCCCGCCCAAACCAAGATCCAGAAATAGAAATCGAGCGCGAGTTCCGCAGCCGCCCGGCCGCGCGAGCAACGCAGGGCAGCCCGAAGGGCCGGCGAAGCAGGGGCGGCTGCGACTCGTTAGCCGCAGGCCCGTCTGCGGGAGCAGCCGCCGGCGCCCCGGTCAACGATCGCTGAACGCAGCCGCGGCGCCCCTACCCGCTCCACGCTTCGCGACTCCGAGTCCGGGGCGCCCCTTCTCTTTGGTTACATTCTCTTGGCGAAGCAAGAGAAAGTAACTAGCCGCCGGGCTACCCCCGGCGACCTTGAAGTTGAAGCACAAAACCTTCACCCTTCGACAAGCTCAGGGCGAACGGTAGTTTGCCTAGGTTCATCTCAACTTGTGGCAAACGGTGGTCTGCCCTCCTGGATTCCGGCTTGCGCCGGAATGACGGTATATAGGTTACGCATGCTGGAACGACAGCCACACCCTCCGCAATCGCCCCTTATAATCACGCCATCATCCGCCAGTAACGCCGCCCAGCGCGGCGAGGAGCAGATCAAATGCAAACCAAAATCCCCTGCGTAATCATGCGCGGCGGCACCTCCAGAGGCCCCTTCCTCCTGATGGAAGATCTGCCAGCAGACGCCGCTACCAGAGACGAAGTCCTGCTAGCCATCATGGGCTCCCCGCATGAAATCCAGGTCGACGGCATCGGCGGTTCGCATTCGGTGACCAGCAAGGTCGCGATGATCAGCAAATCCAAACGCCCCGACGCCGACGTCGATTATTTTTTCGCGCAGGTGCAGATCCACGAGAAGTTCGTCGACACCAAACCCACCTGCGGCAACATGCTGGTAGCCGTCGGCCCCTTTGCCATCGACGCCGGGCTGGTGCCGGCGCAGGACGGCGAGACCCGCGTGCGCATTTACAGCGTCAACACCGAGGCACTGGTCGAGGCCATCGTGCAGACCCCCGGCCGCGTGGTGCAGTACGAGGGGGATGCCTCGATTGACGGCGTGCCGGGCACGGCGGCGCCGGTGGGCATCAATTTCCAGGACGCCATCGGTTCGGTGACCGGCAAGCTGCTGCCTACTGGAAAACCCCTCGATGTGATCGACGGCGTCGAGGTGAGCTGCGTGGATATCGCGATGCCGCTGGTGATGATGCGCGCCGCCGACCTCGGCAAGACCGGTTATGAAACCGCCGTCGAACTGGACAAGGACCGCGCGCTGATGGAACGCATGGAAACCATACGCCGCAAGGCGGGCGTACTGATGGGCATGGGTGATGTATCAAAAAACGTGGTGCCGAAGCTCGCCCTGCTCGCGCCGCCACGCCAGGGCGGCACCATCAGTTCGCGTTACTTCGTGCCCGAGACCTGCCACAAGTCGCATCCGGTCACCGGCACGGTGTGCATCAGCTCCGCCTGCGCAATTCCCGGCACGCTCGCTGCACAGATCGCGCCGCTGAAGCCGGCGCCGCAGGGCATGGTCAGGATCGAACATCCCTCGGGCCTGATCCTGATCGACCTCGATGCCGATTTCAGCAATGGCAAACAGGAGTTGCGCCGTGCTGCGCTGGTGCGCACTGCGCGGCGGATTTTTGAAGGCCTGGTCAACGTGCCTGCAAAGGTCTGGGCTGGAAAATCTGCTGCCAAGCTCGAATCGGTTACGGTTTGATACCAAACACGCTGGCCACCCAAAGTGTCGTCACCCCGGCAGAAGCCGGGGTCCAGTGTCTTTCTCGCACAACCCCTGGATTCCGGCTTTCGCCGGAATGACGGGCTCTTCTAATTTGAATTTCCGGTAATGGTCACATCCGCAAAACCCTCTGTCGCCATCATCGGCGGCGGCTACGCCGGCATGGCTGCGGCGGTGGAACTCGCCGCACGCGACATCCCGGTCACCGTGTTTGAAGCCGCCCCCGGCCTCGGCGGCCGCGCGCGGCGTGTCACCATCAACGACACTGCGCTCGACAACGGCCTGCATATCCTCATCGGCGCCTACTCGGAAACACTGCGCCTCATTGTAAAGGTCGCGCCCGGGCGTGATTCCTTTTTGCGGCTGC
>CAMBCD010000394.1 GCA_945863085.1 Bordetella parapertussis | reverse complement strand
GCGCGTTCATTGCCCAGGCCCTGGTCGTTGAACACGACATAAACCACGGCGATGTTTTCGCGTACCGCGGTTTCGAGTTCGCCGATGTTGCACATCGCGCCCATGTCGCCGCCGGTGCACAGCACAGGGCGGTCGGGCCGTGCGAGTTTGACTCCCATCGCGATCGGCAATGCACCGCCGACGGCGGCCCAGTCATCCATGCAGAGGAAGGTGTCGGGTTCGTAACTCTTGAAATAGCTGCGCACGTGTTTGCCGCCGTTGCCGGCATCAATGACGAGGATGCCGTTTTCGGGCAGTGCCTTGCGGATGGTGTGGGCGACGAACTGCGGCTGTATCGGTTCGGCATCCGGTTTGAGGACTTTCAGCAGTTCGGCTTCGCCTTCGGCGCGCAGTTTGGCGACATCGACCCAGGCCTTGCGCGGGCCGGCTTTCGCGGCACGGGCGGCGAGGCCGCCGATGAAACTGGCCGCAGAGCCGGCGATGCCCAGTGTCACCGGGAACACGATGCCGATCTGGCCGGCGGCGGCGGTCTGGTGAATGATTTTCGCGTTTTCGCTGAAAATGCCGTACTTGTACAGCGTCGAGAACACGTCGAAGTGCGCACCAATGGCGATGATGACGTCGGCCTGGGGTGCGGCACGGTTGGCGCTGGCGTAGCCGTTACGACCGAGTGGACCCAGCGCCATCGGATGCGCCGACGGGAAGGCGTCGGGTGAATATTGCAGTGCGGCGGCGGGGATGCCGGTGGCTTCGGTGAGTTTTTGCATCGCCGCGACGGCGCGTTCCTTCATCACGCCGCGGCCGATCACGAACAGCGGACGTTCGGCTTTTTGGATCAATGCCCAGGTGGCGTCGATCTGTGCCGGGTCGCACACGGCGGGTACGGTGTGGCGGTAGGCCGCGGGCGCCGGCGTCTCCGGCGCGATCTGCTGCAGCAGCACTTCGCTGGCGGATTCGATGTGGGTGGGGCCCTGCGGTTCGGTCAGCGCAACACGGAAGGCCTTGCGCACGGCTTCCTGCACCTTGTCGACGTAGGGAATGCTGTAGGCCCACTTGGTGATCGGGCGCATGAAGGGGATCTGGTCCATGTCCTGGGTGGCATCGCGTTCGCGCATGATGCTTTCCTGCACGCCGGTGATGCTGATCACCGGCACGTTGCCCTTGAATGCAGCGCCGATGCCGGTGACCATGTTGGTGACGCCCGGGCCTTCGGTGACGGTGACCACCGATGGTTTGTTTGCGGCGCGGGCAAAACCGTATGACATGAACGCGGCGCCCTGCTCGTGGCGGGTCAGGATGAAGCGGATCTGCGGTGTCGCGCGCAGCTCGTCGAGGATGGCGAGGTTTTGTGTGCCGGGGATGCCGAAGACGTGGTCGATGCCTTCGCGCAGCAGGCCGTCAACCAGGGCGCGGGCGCCGGTGACGGTTTTGACGGATTTGCGCTCGGTGGTATCCATGGAAATTCCTTTGCAGGGCAATGATGTCGTGAGCCGGCATGGTAGCCCAAAAAACTGCAACAGACCGGCACCAGCCATGTAACGTTTGCAGGGTTCCACAATGGGTGACATTCCGGCGGCGCATTCCACAATGGGTAACCGTGGCAATAATTTTTGTGAATGCCGATTGTTTTTCAGGTCCTGCGATGCTCCAATGTGTCTGCGGCAAAACAACAATCCCGCTTCAGTGCCGCATTCGAGAGGAGAGTCATGCACAAGCTGATCAATTACATCCCTGGCCTTGCACGCGCGCTGCTGGCGGCTGTCGCCGTCGTTGTCGCAGTGCCGGCTTATGCCCAGTCCTTCCCGACGCGCCCGGTGCGCATGGTTGTGCCGTATCCGCCGGGCGGCGCCAACGACATCATCGCGCGCCTGCTGGCGCCGTCACTGACCCAGCAACTGGGACAGAACGTGATCGTCGATAATCGCGGCGGCGGCAACACGCTGATCGGTTCCGAGATCGTCGCCACCTCCGCGCCCAACGGGTACACGCTGCTGGTAGTGGCCGCTGGCCATGCCGTCAATCCGGCGCTGTACAAAAAACTGCCCTACGACACGGCACGCGATTTTGTTCCGGTCGCGCTGTTCGGCGACGGTGCCTATGTGTTTGTCGCGCATCCCGGTGCCGGGGTGTTGTCCGTGACCGAGCTGATCGCGCAGGCAAAAGCAAAGCCGGGGCAGGTGACGTACGCGTCATCAAGCACCGGCAACCTGACGCACCTTGCGGCGGAACTGTTTAATTCCCTGGCCGGCATCAAGATGCTGCACGTGCCGTACAAGGGCGGCAATCCGGCAATGGCGGATTTGCTGGCGGGCAGGGTCAACGTGTTTTTCTCGACGGTGGCGGTGGCGCGGCCGCATCTGCAGTCGGGCAAGATCAGGGCGCTGGGCGTGACGACGCCAAAACGCACGCCGGCATTGCCCAACGTGCCGCCCATCGCTGAAGCCGGCCTGCCCGGTTATGCGGTCAGCGGCTGGTACGGGCTGGTGGCGCCGAAGGGCACACCGAAAGCGGCGATCGAACGGTTGCATGGTGTGATCCAGGTCGCGCTGCGCCAACCGGAAACCAGGGAGCGCTTGCTTGGTGTCGGCGTCGAGGCGGCAGATGTTTCAAGCGCCGAATTCGGAAAACTGATCGACAGCGACATCGCAAAATGGATCAAGGTGGCGAAGCCCTTGAACATCAGCATGGATTGATGTGTATGTGAGATTCAACAAAAAACCCCGCTTTGACGGGGTTTTTTGTTTGCTACGGTAGAAGGCTTACGCGGCTTTTTGCAGTGCGTGCAGCTGTTTGGCGATGAAGGCCATGACCATGCTGTGCGAACGGTCGGCAGCCGGACTGGGCACCGCAGTCCACTCGTGTTCGCAGCCGGGGAAAATTTCGAGCTGGCAGTCGCCGCCTGCGGCGCGGTAGGCGGAGGCGAATTTTTCCTGGATTACCGGGATCACGTTGTCGTCTTCGCCGCCCTGCATGATCAACATCGGCAGCAGGGTGACCTTTTCCTTGCGTTCGAGGATTTCATGCGGGTTGCCGTCATGGATGCTGTCCGCAACGCT
>CAMBCD010000393.1 GCA_945863085.1 Bordetella parapertussis | reverse complement strand
GCCGGTCACCCGGAAGTCCTCGAACGCGCCGGCGCCCGCGATGCCGACATGATCCTCGCGGTCACGCAAAGCGACGAAACCAACCTGGTCGCCTGCAAACTGGCGGCGACCATGTTCAATATCCCGACCAAGATTGCGCGGATCCGCGCTGCCGATTACCTGTCGCACCCGGAAATGTTTTCAGCCGAAAATTTTTCCGTCGATACCGTGATCTGTCCAGAGCAGGTGCTTACCGACTACATTGCCAAGCTGATCGAATTCCCGGAGTCACTGCAGGTGCTGGAATTCGCGGAAGGCCGCGTCAGCCTGGTGGCCGTGCGCGCTTTCCACGGCGGGCCGCTGGTGGGCAAGGAACTGCAGACCATCCGCACACACCTGCCCAACCTCGACACGCGGGTGGCCGCCATTTTCCGCCAGGACAGCGCGATCATCCCGGATGCCACCACGGTGATCGAAGCCGGCGACGAGGTGTTTTTCATCGCCGCCACCGAACACATCCGCGGCGTCATGCGCGAGCTGCGGCGCATGGACAAACCGGTGAAGCGGGTGATGATCGGCGGCGGCGGCAACATCGGCCGCCGGCTGGCCAAGGCCATCGAGGACCGCTACGACGTCAAGATTATCGAATACAGCAAAACCGGCGCGGAAAATCTTGCCGCCGAACTTAAAACCACGCTGGTGCTGGTCGGTGATGTCACCGACGAAGACCTGCTGCAGGCCGAGAATATCGGCGACATGGATGTGTATTGCGCACTGACCAACGACGACGAGAACAACATCATGTCCTCGCTGCTCGCCAAACGCATGGGGGTGCGACGCGTCGTCGCACTGATCAACCGCAGCTCGTACGTCAACCTGGTGCAGGCCGGACAAATCGACATCGCGATTTCCCCGGCGCAGGCGACCATCGGCACGCTGCTCGCCCATGTCCGCCACGGCGATTGCGTGGCGGTGCACAGCCTGCGGCGCGGCGCGGCGGAGGCGCTGGAACTGGTGGCCCACGGCGACGCGCAATCGTCGAAAGTCGTCGGCCGGCGCATCGAAGAACTGGATATGCCCAAGGGCGCCAGCATCGGTGCCATTGTCCGGCCGCCGCGGGCGGAAGCCGGCGGCAAAAAGTCGCCCGCCAAGCACCAGGTGCTGATTGCACACCATGATACGGTCGTCGAACCCGAAGACCATGTCATCGTGTTCGCACTCAACAAGCGCATCGTGCCCAAGGTCGAAAAACTGTTCCAGGTCAATATCGGATTCCTTTGAACTCCCGGCTCGCGGACAACATGCATCCCGGCCAGCACTGAACCGGCATGTCCTGGTTACTGACCATTGCTCCGGTGTCCGCGCTCATCGCCATGGCGATGAGCCTGACCCACCTGTTGCCCATCGGTGTATCGCTGGCGCTTGACGACGGCGCTGCCCAGGCGCTCACGCTCTCGATGACGCTCAATTTTTCCGTGGACGGGGTCATCTGGCTGCTGACCCGGCAGTACAAACGAGAACTCAGCCTGCGCGAAGGCATCCTGCTGGTGGTCACCGTGTGGTCGGGCGGCGCCTTGTTCGCAACACTGCCGCTGATGCTGACGATTCCGCAGCTTTCCTTTGTCGACGCCTACTTCGAAGCCATCTCCGGCCTGACGGCTACCGGAGCGACCGTGCTGGCCGGACTCGACCACCTGCCGCCCTCGGTCAACGTCTGGCGCGCCTTACTGCAATGGCTGGGCGGCATGGGGGTGATCGTGCTGGTGGTGGCCATTCTGCCGATGCTCGGCGTGGGCGGACGCCAGATCTCCAAGTCCGAGATTCCCGGGCCGATGAAAGACGAACACCTGACGCCGCGCATCACCCAGACCGCCAAGGGTTTGTGGCTGATCTACGCCGTTCTGACGGCGGTCTGTGGTTTTGCCTACCACATGGCCGGAATGACCCCGCTCGACGCCATGATTCACAGTTTTACGACCATGTCACTGGGCGGATTTTCGTCCTACGACGCCAGTCTCGGTCATTTCAATTCGGCCACCGTGGAGCTGGTGGCGATCACCTTCATGGTCATCGCCGGCATCAATTTCTCGACCCATTTCCTGGTCTGGCGCAGCAAAAGCCTGAGCGCCTACGCCCGCGATACCGAGGCCCGTTATTTCATACTGGTCATTGTCGCCAGCGTCGCCGGCATTGCCATGCTGCTCCACGGTTCCGGCACCTACCCTGACTTCCCGACAGCACTGCGTTACGCCGCCTTCAACATCATTTCCGTCGGCACCACCACCGGTTATGCCACGGCCGACTACAACCTGTGGCCGGTGTTTGCCCCGCTGTGGGTATTGTTCCTCGGCACTTTCCTCAGCTGCTCGGGTTCCGCCGGCGGCGGCATCAAGATGATGCGCGCGATGATCCTTTACCGGCAGGTGTACCGTGAGATCAAGAGCCTGGCCCATCCACAGGCGGTCAGCCCGGTAAAAATCGCCGGCCAGGTGGTCGCTGACCCGGTGGTGTTTGCAGTGCTCGGCTTTTTCTTCGTCTGGGTCGCGCTGCTGGTGACCATGACGCTGATCCTCGGCTGGACGGGGCTGGATGCGATGACCGCGTTTTCAGCCGTGGTGGCCTCGCTGAACAACATCGGGCCCGGCCTGCACCAGGTCGGACCGGCAACCAATTTTTCGGTGCTGACCGATTTCCAGACCGCCGTCTGCGCCTTCGCGATGCTGCTCGGCCGGCTCGAACTGGTCGCGCTGCTGGTGATTTTCACGCCGGCGTTTTGGCGTAAATGAGCTGGCGCAAATAATCGCAGGGCTAGGGCCTTACCGCCTTGAACAGTTCCAGGGCCTGCAAGCGCGCCACGGCGTGGTCGACCACCGGCGCCGGATAATCGCGTCCGATGACCACCCCCGCCGCGCGCTGCGCATCCGGCGACATGGTCCACGGCGCATGGATGCCCCGCGCATCACAACGCGCCAGTTCCGGCACGTAGCGGCGGATGAATGCACCGTCGGCATCAAATCTTTCCGACTGTGTCACCGGGTTGAAAATGCGGAAATAGGGCTGTGCATCGCAGCCGGTTGAA
>CAMBCD010000392.1 GCA_945863085.1 Bordetella parapertussis | reverse complement strand
CCATCATGACCGATCCGGGCATGGCGGATGCGACCTACATCGAACCGGTGACCTGGCAGGTGGTGGAAAAGATCATTGCTGCGGAGCGTCCCGATGCGCTGCTGCCGACCATGGGCGGACAGACGGCGCTGAACTGCGCGCTCGATCTCGCCAGACACGGGGTGCTGGAAAAATACGGCGTGGAAATGATTGGCGCGTCGAAAGAGGCGATCGACAAGGCCGAGGACCGCGAAAAATTCAAGAAGGCGATGGCCAAGATCGGCCTCGACAGCCCGCGCTCCGCCTTGGCGCACAGCCTAGAAGAAGCATTGCAGGTGCAGGCCGTGGTCGGTTTTCCGACCATCATCCGCCCGTCGTTCACCTTGGGCGGCACCGGTGGTGGCATCGCCTACAACCGCGAAGAATTCGTTGCCATCATCGAGCGCGGCCTCGATGCCAGCCCGACCAAGGAAGTGCTGGTCGAGGAATCGGTGATCGGCTGGAAAGAATACGAGATGGAGGTCGTGCGCGACCGCAACGACAACTGCATCATCGTCTGCTCGATCGAGAACTTCGATCCGATGGGCGTGCATACCGGCGACTCGATCACCGTCGCACCGGCGCAGACGCTGACCGACAAGGAATACCAGATCCTGCGCAATGCCTCGATCGCCTGCCTGCGCGAGATCGGCGTCGAGACCGGCGGTTCCAACGTGCAGTTCGGCATCAACCCGAAGGACGGGCGCATGGTCATCATCGAGATGAACCCGCGCGTGTCCCGTTCGTCCGCTCTGGCTTCGAAAGCCACGGGTTTTCCGATAGCCAAGGTCGCTGCCAAGCTCGCGATCGGTTACACACTGGATGAACTGCGCAACGACATCACCGGCGGCATGACGCCGGCCTCGTTTGAGCCGAGCATCGATTACGTGGTGACCAAGATCCCGCGCTTTGCCTTCGAAAAATTCCCGCAGGCCGACGACCGGCTGACCACGCAAATGAAATCGGTGGGTGAGGTGATGGCCATGGGCCGCACCATCCAGGAGTCGATGCAAAAAGCCTTGCGCGGACTGGAAACCGGCGTCGACGGCTTTGACGAGAAGACCACCGATCCCGACGTCATCGAAAACGAGCTCGGCGATCCGGGTCCGGAGCGGATTTTTTACGTTGCCGATGCTTTCCGTGTCGGCATGACGCAGGAGCAGGTCCACGGTTTTTCGCATATTGATCCCTGGTTTCTCGCGCAGATCGAGGACATTGTGCGCCAGGAACAGGCGCTGGCCGGTCGCACGCTGGACAGCCTGGATGCGGCCGCGCTGCTGCAGTTGAAACGTGCGGGATTTTCCGACCGGCGTCTGGCCAAGCTGCTCGCGACGGACCAGCATGCCGTGCGCGCACATCGCCACGCGCTGAAAGTGCGCCCGGTCTACAAGCGGGTCGACACCTGCGCCGCGGAATTTGCCACCGGCACTGCCTATATGTATTCGACGTACGAAGAGGATTGCGAATCGCAGCCTTCGGACAAGAAAAAAATCATGGTGCTGGGCGGCGGACCGAACCGCATCGGCCAGGGCATTGAATTCGATTACTGCTGTGTTCATGCCGCGCTGGCGCTGCGCGAAGACGGCTTCGAGACCATCATGGTCAACTGCAATCCGGAAACGGTTTCCACCGATTACGACACCTCTGACCGGCTGTATTTCGAGCCGCTGACGCTGGAAGACGTGCTGGAAATCGTCGCCATTGAAAAACCGGTGGGCGTGATTGTGCAGTTCGGCGGTCAGACGCCGCTGAAACTGGCGCGTGACCTCGAAGCCAATGGCGTGCCCATCATAGGCACCTCGCCGGATTCGATCGACGTCGCCGAAGACCGCGAGCGTTTCCAGAAACTGCTGGTCAAGCTGAAACTGAAGCAGCCGCCCAACCGTACTGCGCGCAGTGCGCCGAAGGCATTGGCAGCAGCGGGCGAGATCGGTTATCCGCTGGTGGTGCGCCCATCCTACGTATTGGGCGGCCGCGCCATGGAAATTGTCCATGAGCAAAGCGAACTCGAGCGCTACATGCGCGAGGCGATCAAGGTGTCGAACGATTCGCCGGTGCTGCTCGACCGTTTCCTCAATGATGCGATCGAGGTTGACGTCGATGCCGTCAGTGACGGCCGCGAAGTCATCATTGGTGGCGTGATGGAGCACATTGAGCAGGCGGGTGTGCACTCGGGCGATTCGGCCTGCTCGCTGCCGCCGTTTTCGCTGTCACCGGAACTGCAGGAAGAACTGCGCCGGCAGACTGTGGCGATGGCCAAGGCGCTGAAAGTCATCGGCCTGATGAACGTGCAGTTTGCGATCCAGCACGGTCCGGAAGGCGATGTGGTCTACGTGCTTGAAGTGAATCCGCGCGCATCGCGCACGGTGCCCTTTGTGTCCAAGGCCACCGGCCTGCCGCTGGCGAAAATCGCCGCGCGCTGCATGGCGGGGATCACCCTGGCCGCGCAGGGCGTCACCCGCGAAATCGTGCCGCCGTACTATTCGGTCAAGGAAGCGGTGTTCCCGTTCATCAAGTTCCCGGGCGCGGACACCATCCTCGGTCCGGAAATGAAATCGAACGGCGAGGTCATGGGTGTCGGTGAGACCTTCGCCGAGGCCTTCGTCAAATCGCAGCTCGGTTCCGGCGAACGCCTGCCCAAGTCGGGCAAGGTGTTCATCAGCCTGCGCGACGCCGACAAGCTGCCGGTGCTGGATATCGCGCGCGTGCTGACGGGCATGGGCTTCACGCTGGTGGCCACCCACGGCACCGCAAAGGCGCTGGAGACGGCAGGGCTGGCGGTGACGCGCATCAACAAGGTGGCCGAAGGCCGGCCGCATATCGTCGACATGATCAAAAACGGCGAAATCGTGTTCATCATCAACACGGTCGAGGAAAAGCGCTCGGCCATCCGCGATTCTTATTCGATAAGGCGCGCGGCACTGCAGCAGCGCGTTACACTGTATACGACGCTGGCCGGCGCGCGTGCCGCAGCCAACGGCATGGCGCAGGCCCGAGAACTTCAGGTTTACGCCTTGCAGGATCTGCACAAGCGGTTAACCGCATA
>CAMBCD010000391.1 GCA_945863085.1 Bordetella parapertussis | reverse complement strand
GCACCTACGGCACTGTTGTTAAGGAAGTTAAAGGCTATGGTGGCTATTTCGCACATGTGGGGTCGCAAATTTAACTTTGCTCCAGAAATCTTTACTTCTTTAGCCCAAAATTTCGCCTTACTCGCCACCAGCTTGCCGAAGGCCTAGGATGATCTGTCCGCAGGATCAGTCACCAGATGTTTTAACCGCACCGCCGCAACCGCCTGCGGGTTGGAGGTCGTTCAAACCCCGCTGCGTTTGACCAGGGCGTTGATGATCTTGATTTCGCCGGCGAGCATGTGCAGGCCGATGGGTTTGGTGACGTAGTGGGTGGCCTGCAGGCGTTCGCTGGTGCTGCGGTCCTGGGGGGCGGCTGAGCTGGTCAGCATCATCACCGGCAGTGTGTGCAGCTCCGGGTGCCGGCGGATGCCGTACAACACTTCGTGGCCGCTCATTTTCGGGAGTTTGATGTCGAGCAGGACTACGTCCGGGCGTGTTGCGTTGATGTACTGATCCTGCCGGTTCAGGTAACGCAGAGCTTCTTCGCCGTCGGTGACTACGGCAAGGTTGTGCCGGATTTCCGCCAGGAACAGGGCTTCCTGCATCATGCGCACATCGGCTGGATTGTCTTCCACCAGCAGGATTTCGATGCGGCGCTGGAGCTTGTCCTCATCGTCATGTACCTGCAGCGGGGAGGCTGAAGTGAAAAGTCGAGCCGGCCCCTTCGGTTGAATCAACCCAAATTCTTCCATGATGCCTCTCTACGATTTTTTTGCACAGGGCAAGCCCCATGCCGGTGCCCGGGTAACGGGGCGCGCTGTGCAGGCGTTCGTACATGTTGAAAACGCGTTTCTGGTATTTCTGCGGAATGCCCGTGCCGTTGTCCTGGACGGAAATTATACAGAGGTCATCCTTCCGTGCTGATCGAATCTGGATGTGTGGTGGCGCTTCGCGGCGGAACTTGATGGCGTTGGTCAGCAGGTTCGAAAATACCTGTTTGACCTGGACCGGATTGCCGCGGACTGTGTGCAGTAATTCACAGTCGATGGTCGCGCCGCTTTCCGCGATCGCGGCCGTCAGGTCCTTGCGCAGTTCCCCGACGAGGGCGTTGCAATCGACATCGGACGGGGGCGGGGTGTCGGCGTCCACGCGCGAATAGGTCAGCAGGTCGTCGACCAGCTTGCGCATGTGATGGGCGCCGGTCACCACGTAGTTGATGAACTCCTTGCCGTCGGCATCCAGCTTGTCCGAGTAGCGGCTGCTCAGCAGTTCGGCGAAATTGGCCACGGTGCGCAGCGGTTCCTGCAGGTCGTGCGAAGCCGCGTAGGCGAATTTTTCGAGGTCCTGGTTGGCGCGTGACAGGTCGCGCGTGCGCTCGACTACGCGCTGCTCCAGTTCGTCGATGAGTTTCCGGTTTTCGAAACGCAGCTGCAGGGATTCGACGATGGCGCGGTTCACGCGATAGGCGACCACGAGCATGGTGGCCATGAACAGGAAGATCAGCCACGCCATCGCAAGGTGCATTTCTTCGCCGACCATCGCAAAACGCATGGCGGTCGGCAGCCCGATCAGTATCGAGAACAGTGCGAAGGCGGGAAACCACGATCCCATGATGCCGATGGCGCCGGCCAGCATCCCCGACAGCACGAAGGCGAGGAAAATCTGGTGGACGAATGAATCCGGCGTGAACAGCATGAAGCTCGATGCGCCCCAGGCCGCACCGCCAAGCGCGGCGCCCACGCAGTAGAGATTGCGCCAGACAGGGCTTTGCCTGTGGTCCGGTGCTGCACGATGGAAGGCGGCGGCGAGGGCGATGCGCGAGAAACTGACGAGGGCGAGCAGCGTGAACCAGGGAATGACCGCCCGGTAACCGAGGGCCGTACCCTGTATCGCGGCCAGCAGTGCCCCGTTGAGCAGTGTGACGATCTGGGCGATGGTGGTGTTGCGGTACAGCAGCCGGATTTGTTCGGCAAGGAGGTGGCGCGACGGATCATCCCCTGCTGCAGGCGCAGCGGCATCAGCCTGGGCCGGGATCATGGGTGTGACCATGCTGGTGATTGCGCGCCGGCTGCGGGTTGCCCTGTTAAAGGCTTATTTCCTGGCGGCAATCGGTTTGACGCTGCCGCAATCGCTCGACACAAACTTGCCCTGCGCATCCATGGTCATCTGTTCCGGCTTGCCCTTGACGTCGCGGCTCATTTTCATTTTCATGGAGTAGGACTCGGGGTTGTGCACGGTGACTTCACCTTCGCCGGTGGACGGCGGTTTGGTGCAGGTGAATTTGAACCTGGTGGTATTGCCGCTGCGCTGCATGGATTCCCGCTTGCAGTCGCCCTGGGCTTGGGCGGGTGCTTCGTTGCGGTCGGCCATTTCCTTGGTGATGCAGATGCGGGCCGCCATGCCGCCGCCAGGGGCGCCGGGACTCATGCTGACGCCCTGCTGCGCCATCATTTTTTCCATCTGTTTGCGCTGCTCCGGCGACATCGAGGCCATCGCTTTTTGCATCTGTTCCTGCGCCGCGGCCATCTTGGCGCCGGTGTCGCCGCTGCCGCCCATCTTGTTGGTGATTTCCCACAGGCCGGGTTTCATGGTTTGTGCGGCGGCCGGTGCTGCGATTATTCCGAGCGTAACGATGCTCGCAAGGCTGAGGCTTAGGTAATAATTCCGGGGTAATTTACGCATGATGTGTCCTTGATCTGTCGGTTGAATAAATTTTCCAGCGCTATCACGTTTGGAGCGAGTTATTACTTTTCCTTTACGCGCACGAAGAGGCGCATGTTTTGAGAGCCTTCACTGGCGGGAATTGACTTTACCTCAAGATGTGACTGCGCTTTCACAAGTTCGCCGAGCTTTTTGAATCCAAAGTTGCGTGGATCAAAAGATGGATCACTCTTTAATAAAAGTGAGCCAACAACCGCCAAGAGTGCCCAACCATCTTCTTGTGTCGCAGCAGCTATTGCTGTGCTGAGCAGGGGTTTAAGAGGGGTTTGGACGGGCGTCACTGCTAATGCTTCTGCAGAAGGTTTGCGAAGAATTTCGGTGTAAATGAACTTGTCGCAAGCCGCAACGAATGGTTTTGGCGTTTTCT
>CAMBCD010000390.1 GCA_945863085.1 Bordetella parapertussis | reverse complement strand
CACGGAAAACACGGACTGGCGGTGCTGCTGATGGTCGTGACGGCCTGGGTGATGCCCGCGTTTGCCCAGACCTGGCAGCCGGACAAACCGATCGAGATCGTGGTGCCGACCACGCCGGGCGGCGGCATCGACCGTTCTGCGCGGCTGCTGCAGAAAATAATCCAGGACTACAATCTCGCGCCGGTGCCGGTGTCTGTGACCAACAAGCCGGGGGGCGGCGGCGCCGTATCACTGGTCTATCTCAACCAGCATGCCGGTGACGGCCATTTCATCGCGATCAATTCCCCCAACCTGATTGCCAACGACATCAACGGTCGTGGTGCCGTCAAGGCCCGCGACGTGACGCCACTGGCCAACCTGTTCAGCGAATACACGGTGATTGCGGTTCGTGCCGACTCACCGTTGAAAGGCGGGCAGGATTTCATCGACCGCCTGCGCCGCGATCCGCAGGCGCTGGCGGTGTCGACACCGACCACGCTGGGCAGCGTCAACCACCTGTCTTTTGCGCTGGTGGCCAAGGCTGGCGGTATCGATCCGCGCAAGCTGAAGGCTGTTGTGCTCGGTTCCGGCGGTGATGCGGTAACCGCATTGCTCGGCGGACACATCGACGCCCATACCGGGACACCATCCTCAGTGGTGCGCATGGTGCAGGCCGGGAAGGTGCGAGCCCTGGCGATTCTTGCACCCAAACGCATCGGCGGCCCCTATGCCGAGACCCCCACCTGGACCGAACTCGGCTACAAGGCGGTGATGGATACCTGGCGCGGTGTCATTGGTCCGAAGGGTATGACCGCAGCACAGATTGCCTGGTGGGACGGCGTGCTGGCGAAAGCAGTCGCCACCGAGGAGTGGAAAAAGGCGCTGGAGCAGAACACCTGGGCATCCAATTACCTGAACAGCGCGCAGACCCGCAAACTGTTTGAGAGCGAATATGCCGATTACCGTGCAATCCTCGGCGATCTCGGCATGATCAAGTAACGATTCAAGGAGCGTCGCGATGACCGCCCAAACGATGTTTGAAAAAATCTGGAACAGCCACGTGGTGGCCGAGGAGGAGGGCGAAATCCTGCTCTACGTGGATCGTGCGCTGATCCATGAAGGTTCCAGCCATGCCTTTGCCGCGCTGGCAAAGAACAACTACCAGGTGGCGCGTCCGCAGCAGGTGTTCGCCTTTACCGATCATTATGTCCCGACCACGGGCCGCGAGAAGGGCATTGCCGGCATCGCCGTCGATGAAATCCGCAACATGGTGATCGGGCAGCATGAAAACACCAAAAAACACGGCATCCGGCTGTTCGGTTTTGACGATCCGCGCCAGGGCATCCTGCACATCGTGCCGCCGGAGCAGGGCATCACCCAGCCGGGCCTGCTGATTTGCGGTGCCGATTCACATACGTCCACGCACGGCGCCTTCGGCTGCATTGCCTTCGGCATCGGTGCTTCCGACATGACGCACGTGATGGCGACGCAGGCGACCTGGCAGCGCAAACCGAAAACCCTGCGCATCACTGTCGACGGCCAGGCCGGTTTCGGTGTGTCACCCAAGGACATCATCCTCGCGATCATCGCCAGAATCGGCGCCGAGGGCGGCGTCGGCCATGCCATTGAATATGCCGGTTCGGCATTCCGCAACATGAGCATGGAAGGCCGCATGACGGTGTGCAATATGTCGATCGAGGCGGGCGCGCGCTGCGGCATGATTGCGCCGGACGACACGACCTTCGCCTATATGGAAGGCCGTCCGTTTGCACCGAAAAAAGGTGCGGAATGGGATGCGGCAATGGCGAAGTGGAAAAACCTGCCCAGCGATGCCGGCGCCAGATTTGACCGTTAAGTGTCGCTCGACGCGGTGCAGATCGAGCCGATGGTGACCTGGGGTGTGAATCCGGAAATGGCCGGTGCAGTGGGTGGCAACGTGCCGGATCCGAAAAACGCACCGGACGAACGCCGCCGCAGCGACTGGGCCATGGCGCTGGATTACATGGGCCTCACTGCGGGCATGGCGCTGACCGACATCAAGATCGACCGCGTGTTCATCGGCTCCTGCACCAACAGCCGCATCGAGGACATCCGTGCCGCAGCCGAGGTCGCCAGACTGGGCCGGGCCGTGGTGCCGGCCTGGGTGGTGCCCGGTTCCACGGTGGTGAAGGCGCAGGCGGAAAAGGAAGGCCTCGACCGCATCCTGACCGAGGCTGGTTTTGAATGGCGCGATCCCGGTTGCTCGATGTGCACCGCCATCAACGGCGACCAGTTGAAACCCGGTGAACGCTCGGCCTCGACCTCCAACCGCAATTTCCGCAACCGCCAGGGTCCGGGCGGGCGCACACACCTGGTCAGCCCGGCGATGGCGGCAGCTGCTGCGCTGAAAGGGCATTTCACCGATGTGCGCGATCTGATCAAATAAACATCCAATCCAGGCAACACGGCAGGCAACGCAAGGAACACCGATTAATGTCCGGCAATACACCACAGTCCATCTTCGAAAAGCTCTGGAATTCCCACCACATACTGACCGATGAAGGCGAGTCGCTGATGTACGTCGACGTCGCGCTGGCACAGGAGAACACGCTGCACGCCTTTGTTGAACTGGAAAAGTCCGGACGCAAGGTGCTGCATCCGGAGCAGATCTACGCTTTCACCGACCATTACGTGCCAACCACCGGGCGCGCCAAGGGCCCGGCGGGGATTCCCGATGTGGGCATCCGCAACATGGTGATCGACATGCAGGACATGGCGAAAAAATACGGCGTGACGCTGTTCGGCATGGCCCATGAACACCAGGGCATCATGCACATCGTGCCGCCGGAGCAGGGCATTATCCAGCCGGGGCTGTTCGTGATCGGCAATGATTCGCATACGTCCACCCACGGTGCCTTTGGCTGCCTGGCCTATGGTGTCGGCGCTTCCGAGTTTGCGCATGTGATGGCGACACAGGCCTTGTGGCAAAGGAAACCCAATGCCATGCGCATCACCATCGACGGCGCGTTGGGTTTTGGTGTATCGGCCAAGGACGTGATCCTCGCGCTGATCGCCAGGATCGGCGTCGACGGCGCCACAGGTTATGCCATGG
>CAMBCD010000389.1 GCA_945863085.1 Bordetella parapertussis | reverse complement strand
CTGCCGTCGTGGTGTCGACAGTGACGCCGAAGCCGGTTGAGCCGGTGGTGGTGCCTGTACCGCCGGTCACGGAGGCGGTACCGGCCGCACCGCAGCCGTCGCCGCAGGCCGAAGCTGTCGCTGTTGACGCTGCTCCCGAGGCTGCCGTGGCGCCCGCAGCTGTACCTGCAGTACCTGCACCGGTGCCGCCGCCGCAAGCCGGCATGGCAGAACTGCTTTTTGTGTTTGAAACCGATTCTTGGGTTGAGGTGCGGGACCGCAACGAACGCATCCTGTTTTCGCAGCTGAATGCCGTGGGTACCGAGCATCGCATGCAAGGCCGGCGGCCATTGAACCTGGTGATCGGCAATGCGCAGGGTGTGCGGCTGACTTACAACGGACAGCCTTTTGACCTGGCGCCGCATACGCGGGTTGAAGTGGCGCGTTTTACGCTTGAGTAGCGGAAAATTGAGTGATGATTGAGTCGTCAGTGACAAAGTGTCTTCCATTTTACGGTCCGGCCCGGCGGCGCAGCAGCGTCGGGGTGACCGTCGGAAATGTTGTCGTGGGCGGCGGCGCGCCAATCGTGGTGCAGTCGATGACCAATACCGATACGGCAGACGTTAAAGGGACAGTAGAGCAGGTTGCCGCGTTGGCACGGGCCGGTTCGGAACTGGTGCGGATCACGGTGAACAATGCCGAAGCCGCGGCTGCAGTGCCGGTGATACGCGAGCAACTCGAACGGCGCGGTGTCAATGTGCCGCTGGTCGGCGATTTCCATTTCAATGGCCACCGCCTGCTGACCCAGCATCCGGCCTGCGCCGAAGCGCTGGCGAAACTGCGCATCAATCCCGGCAATGTCGGCAAGGGTTCGAAGCGCGATGAACAATTCGCAACCATGATCGAATTCGCCTGCCGGTTGAACAAGCCGGTGCGCATCGGCGTCAACTGGGGCAGCCTCGATCAGGAACTGCTGGCGCGATTGATGGATGAAAACGGCAAACTGGCGCAGCCGCGCGATGCCGCGGTAGTGATGCGCGAGGCGCTGGTGACCTCGGCACTGGACAGCGCGCGGCAGGCCGAGGTGCTGGGACTCCCGCATGATCGCATCCTGCTGTCGTGCAAGGTCAGCGGCGTGCAGGACCTGATCGCGGTCTACCGCGACCTGGCGACGCGCTGTGATTATCCGTTGCACCTGGGGCTGACCGAAGCCGGCATGGGATCGAAGGGTATCGTGGCCTCGACCGCGGCGATGGCAGTGCTGTTGCAGGAAGGCATCGGCGACACCATCCGCGTGTCGCTGACGCCGGAACCCGGCGGCGACCGCACGCGGGAAGTGATCGTTGCACAGGAAATGCTGCAGACCATGGGGCTGCGCTCGTTTGCGCCGCTGGTGATTGCCTGCCCGGGCTGCGGCCGCACCACCAGCACGGTATTCCAGGAACTCGCCGACCGCATCCAGGGTTATCTGCGCGCACAGATGCCGGAATGGCGCGGGCGCTACCCGGGCGTCGAAGACATGCATGTCGCAGTGATGGGCTGCGTGGTCAACGGCCCCGGCGAAAGCAAGCAGGCCAACATCGGCATCAGCCTGCCCGGATCGGGCGAAAACCCGGTGGCGCCGGTGTTTGTCGATGGCATCAAAACGGTCACGCTGAAAGGCGACAACATCGCCGAAGAGTTCCAGCGCATCGTCGATCAGTATGTGCGCGATCATTACGCCGCCCCGGCAGCGGAATCCGTGCTTGCGCAGCCGGCCGGCATGGTTCGTTAAAGAAATTCCGGACCCGTCATGAACAAAACGGTACAGGGTGTGCGCGGCATGAATGACGTGCTCCCGGTGGACGCACATCGCTGGGCATTTTTTGAAGAGACGGTGCGGCGCTGGGTGCATGCCTACGGTTATCAGGCCATCCGCATGCCGATCCTCGAGCGCACCGAACTGTTCGTGCGTTCCATCGGCGAGGTCACCGACATCGTCGAGAAGGAGATGTATACCTTCAAGGACGAACTGAACGGTGAGCAATTGACGCTGCGGCCGGAAGGCACAGCCTCCTGTGTGCGTGCGGTGATTGAGCATAATTTGCTCTATCCGGGGCCGCAGCGCCTGTGGTACTGGGGGCCGATGTTCCGCCATGAGCGTCCGCAGAAGGGGCGTTACCGGCAGTTTCACCAGATCGGCGTTGAAGCCCTGGGTTTTGCCGGGCCGGACATCGATGCCGAACACATCGTGATGTGCGCGCGCTTGTGGCGCGAACTGGGATTGAAAGACATCCGGCTGGAACTGAATTCGCTGGGTTCTGCGGAGGCGCGGGCGCGTTATCGCGGCAAACTGGTGGCGTACCTGGAGCAGCATGCCGGGGAACTCGATGCCGATGCGCAGCGCCGCATGCACAGCAATCCGCTGCGGGTGCTCGACAGCAAAAATCCGCAGATGCAGGCTTTGATTGCGGGCGCCCCGCAACTCGCCGACGATCTCGACGCTGAATCAGCGGCGGCATTTGCCGGGCTGCAGGCGTCGCTGCGTGCCGCCGGCATTGATTTCGTCATCAATCCGCGGCTGGTACGGGGGCTGGACTATTACAATGGCACGGTTTTCGAATGGGTTACCGACCGCCTCGGCGCACAGGGCACGGTCTGTGCCGGCGGCCGTTATGACAGCCTGGTCGAACAAATCGGCGGCAAACCGGCGCCGGCCTGCGGTTTTGCGATGGGCGTGGAACGTTTGCTGGCTTTGATGGCCGAAACCGGGGTTGCGGTGACCGAGGCAGTGCCCGATGCGTATATCGTGCGCCAGGGCGACGCGGCAGTGCCCTGGGGTGAGCGGGTTGCCGAGCGCCTGCGTGATGCCGGCCTGGCCGTGGTATTGCATTGCGGCGGCGGCAGTTTCAAGTCGCAGATGAAAAAGGCCGATGCCAGCGGCGCGCGCTATGCCGTGATACTGGGCGATGATGAAGCGCAGGCGGGGATGTTGACGGTGAAAGCATTGCGGGTAACTGCAGGCGCGACTGCGGGACAGCAGGAACAACGGCAGGTGGCTTTGCCGGAAGCATGTGAAATCATAAAATCAAGGTAAATCAATGGCTTACGATTTAGAAGAACAGGA
>CAMBCD010000388.1 GCA_945863085.1 Bordetella parapertussis | reverse complement strand
TCCGCCATGGCGAGTTGACCATGGCGGCGGGTTGCGGCGTTATTGCAGGGACCTTATTGCAGGGGCTTTATTGTAGTGGCGAGAACGCCGAGGGCATCAGGATCTTGTTTTCCTGGGCGGTCAGCCTGACCTCAGGCAGGCCTTCCTTTTTTGCCACCACTGATGGCGGCCAGACCCCTGTGGCGAGCGATTTCTGCCGTGCTTCGCTGCGCGCGTCGAGCATGCTGATGCCGTGTTCCGCGCAGCGCGCCGACAGCGAGCGCACGACGGTCGGTGAATTGGTGGTGAGGTCGAACCATACGCCGCCGCGTTTCATCGACGCCATCAGGTCGGCGCCGACTGCTTCGGCTTCGCGCGGCCCCGGCAGGGAGGTCAGCACCACATCCACGGCCTTGCCCAGGGCTTTCACGTCGCCGGCCCAGGTCGCGCCGGCGGCGAGTTGCGGTTTGGCCGCATCCGCCCGCATGTCATGTACGACGAGCTCAAAACCCGCCTTTCGCAGATTGAGTGCCATGGATCCGCCCATGGTGCCGAGTCCGATGAATCCGACTTTCATTGTGTTTCCTCCAGGTTGTTCAGAATTCGCGGGTCACCGCAATGTCGCGCATGACGGCATCCGGCGTGTGCAGGTGTTCGGTACCACGGGTGTCGCCGCCGGCACATCCCTGCAGGTACGAGCCCAGCATGCGGGCATGCGCGACCACGGACTTGCCGAAGCGTACGCGTGCCGCTGAATAACGCGGCAACGCCGCCGCCACGTCATTGTCGCTGTCCTGCAGCAGATCGGCCAGTACCATCGCATCACCGGCCGCTTTGGATACGCCCATCCCGCAATGCGGACGCGCAACAAAAGCGGAATCACCCAGCAGCGCGATGCGATCGTAAGCCATCCGCGGTGATTCGAGGTCGAAGATGGCCTGGAAAAACGGCTGCCGGGTTTTGGCGACAACTTCGGCGAACTGTGGCGACAATTTTTCACGCGCGGCTTCACGCATGGCTTCGAGCACGGCGGGGCGGATCAGTGGCGGTGGAATGGCCATGTCATGTCGGCGGCCGTGGATGTCCGTGCACAACCCCGGCAGTTCTTCAACGGCGCACGTCGGTCGGTACCAGACAAAATTGAATGCGCGTTCGCCGGCGCGGGTCGAATTGCCGAAACCGGCCACCGGATAACCGAGCATGTGTTCCTGTGGTGCGAGGCTGAAGGCGAATTTCGGAAACAGGTCGCGGTGGGTCTGTGGCGAAAGGCCTGTTTCATCAGCGAGGCCGCGCCAGGCGATGTAGCCGGCGTATTCCGGCAGCGAAGCTGGCGCACACTGGTTGCGAACCACCGAGCGGATGCCGTCTGCGCCGATCATCAGATCGCCTTGCGCCATGACGCCGTTGCTGAATTGTGCAGTCACCGCTTGTACGCCCTGTTCCACGCCCAGACAGGCGTGACCGAGGTGATAACGCTGCGCAGGAAATGCGTCGAGCAGCAGCGTGTGCAGCCGTCCCCAGGTGGTCAGGCATTGCCGCACCGGCAGTGTGCCCAGCACTGCGCCGCTGCAGTCGAAGGCGACGCGGCCCTCGATGTCGACACCGATGCTGTCGTCCGCCGTGATGCCGATGCGTGCCAGCGCCGCGAACAGGTCGGGGTGGGTGATGATGCCGGCGCCGCGTCCCGCCAGCGGCGCAGACGACTGTTCGTAGACTTCGACGTCCCAGCCCTGACGGTGCAGCAGGTTGGCGGCAAAAAGTCCGCCGAGTGAGCCGCCGATGACCAGTGCACGCGGCGGGCGTGAAGTGGCAGCCATGCCGCTCAGGCCGCTGCGGCTTCGGCCGCGGGGTAATTCAGTTCGATGGTGACGCCGCTGGGATCTTCACAGAACAGCTGGTGCAGTTTCAGCGACGGTACCGTGCGTTCGCGGAAGGGGATGCCGTACCTCTGCAGGCGCGAGCGCATGTCAGTGAGGCCGGTGGCAGTGAAGGCCATGTGATCGACGGTGCCGGTGCCCTGGAGTGATGCCGCGTCGCGATCTCCCAGATAATCCTTCAGCCCCTGCGGATCGTCCGGATCAATGCCGATGATGTGCACAACGCCGGTGGATTCCGGATACGGCGCGCCGTTGTACAGCCACAGGCCGGGAAAGTTGAACGGCGGCCGGAAGCCGCATTCAAACCCCATGACTTCCGTATAAAAGCGGCGCGATGCCTCGATGTCCAGCGTTCGGATCGAATAATGATCGAGCCTGCCGACGGGCATGCGCCGTTCCCCGGGATTAAATCAGTGGCGTTATTGCAGCGGCGAAAACGCCGAAGGCATCACGATCTTGTTTTCCTGCGCGGTCAGTACCGCATCGGGCATGCCTTCCTTCTTGGCAACCGCGGAAGGCGGCCAGACGCCGGCGGCGGCGGCTTTTTCGCGGCACTCGTTGCGTGCGTTCAGCGACGGGTACGACCAGATGTGGGTGAAGCGGTTCAGGCCGCCGAGTTCCGAGTACCAGACGCCGACCAGCGGGCTGAATTTGATGCGCGCCGGCATTGCCTTTTCCCAGACTTTCATGATTTTGCCCAGTTCGCCCGGCGCGTAGGTGTAGGTGCGCATTTCAAAATACGGACCCATCTTGCCGGGTTTTATTTCGGGTGAAAAAGAAAACGGGATAAAAATTTCGCTGCGCATGTTCAGGATGAATTCACCGATTTTCGGCGGCCAGTTGCCGCCGGCGACAGCTTCGGCGCGGATGCGGTCGCGTTCAGCGATGTCCTTGTACGGCCAGACGTGGATGATCTGGTTCAGCGGGCCGATCTCGGTGTGCCAGAACGCCGCCAGTGGCGACAACTTCTTGCGGAATTCGTAGGCTTCACCAAAACGTTTTTCGACTTCAGCCTGTGATTTGGGTTTGATGTCGTAAGTGCGCACTTCGTAAATCATGGTTTCCTCCGGATGATCAGCGCTTTTGTGGAGCGGCGAGTTTACCAGAGGCTGCGCGGTGCGCCCGCGCAGCGGGTGACGGATCAGAGGCCTTCGTCGGCCTGCTGTCCCGCGTGGTAGGTGGCATAGACCAGCACCGGGATGGTCAGCGCGTCCAGATGCTGTTTGATCAGCGGTGCCACGTC
>CAMBCD010000387.1 GCA_945863085.1 Bordetella parapertussis | reverse complement strand
CTGGCCGAGGAACTGGCGCAGCATGGCATCACGCTGGCGCTGAATGAAACCCCGACCGGAGTGCTGCGCGAGGGTGATGGTTTACGGGTGCTGCTCGCCTCCGGCCGCAGCATAAACACCGACCTGGCGATGTTTGCCACCGGTCGGCTGCCGAATATCACCGGGCTGGGGCTGGCTGAGGCCGGCGTCAGGCTGGCAAAAAACGGCGCGGTGGAAGTGGACGACTTTTATTGCAGCTCGGTGCCCTCGATACACGCCATCGGTGATGTGATTGATCGCATGCAGCTGACGCCGGTGGCGCTTGCCGAGGGCATGGCCCTTGCGCGCACCCTGTTCAAGAATAATCCTGCCAGGCTGGATTACGCCAACATTCCCACGGCGGTGTTCAGCCATCCGCATATCGGCACGGTCGGTTTGACGGAGGCCGAGGCCCGTGAACGTCACGGCGCGGTGGATATTTACCGGACGCGCTTTCGCCCCTTGAAGGCGACCTTGTCCGGATCAGCAGAACGGGTGTTCATGAAACTGGTGGTGGCGCAGGATTCGGGGCGGGTGCTGGGGGCACACATGGTCGGCGCCGAAGCGGGCGAGATCATCCAGGGACTCGCCGTAGCCCTCAATTGCGGGGCGACCAAGGCGCAGTTCGACGCGACGCTGGGCATACACCCGACCACGGCCGAGGAATTCGTTACGCTGCGCAATAAAGAGTAAAGCGGTATACCCCTCACCGCTACCGATGGGTAAGGCGGCATACCCCTCGCCGCGGCCAAGGGTAAGTCGTGTTATGCGAATTCGGCGATGACCGGCGCGTGATCCGAGGGCCGTTCGTGGCGCCGCGGTTCGATGTCGACCGTGCAGGATTTGCAACTGCCGGCCAGCGTCCCGGAAGCGAGGATGTGGTCGATGCGCAGGCCCATTTTGCGGCGGAAGGCCTGCATCCGGTAATCCCACCAGGTAAATGATTTTTCCGGCTGATCGAACAGCCGGAAGGTGTCTTGCAGGCCCAGCGCAGTCAGCCGGCCGAATGCGGCGCGTTCGGCATCACTGCACAACACCTTGCCCGCCCAGGCCTGCGGATCATGCACGTCACGGTCTTCAGGCGCGATGTTGAAATCACCGAGCAGCGCCAGCGACGGATGTTGCGCCATTTCCTTGCCCAGCCAGGACGTCAGCGCGGCCAGCCATTCGAGTTTGTAGCGGTATTTGTCCGATTCGACGGATTCGCCGTTCGGGATGTAGGCGCAGACGACGCGCACACCATTGACCGTCGCGGTGGTGACGCGTTTTTGCGGATCGTTGAATCCAGGTATGTCGTGGGTGGCCGCAGTGACGGGCTGCCGCGTCAGTATCGCCACGCCGTTGTAGGTTTTCTGGCCGCTGAATGATGCGTGGTAGCCGGCGGCTTCAATCTCGGCCAGCGGGAATTTGGCGTCTTCGGTCTTGGTTTCCTGCAGGCACAGTACGTCCGGTGCATGCGTCGCCAGCCAGGCCAGCACCTGCGGCAAACGGACTTTCAGCGAGTTGACGTTCCAGGTGGCGAGTTTCATTGCGCCGGAGCTGGCGCCGGGGTGGCGCTGTCCGGGGCGGGTGCTGCGGCCGGAGAGGAGGGCGGTTTGGGGGCAGGCGCTGCCGCTGGTTTCGGCGCGGTGTAACCCGGCGCCGGCTGGCGGGAATAACCTGCCGCATCAAGCGAATTGTCCCAGCTGGTTTCGAGATAACCTTTCAGGCGCTCCCGGCCGATGAACAGCAGCGGCACTTCCATGCCGCCGTCAGTCAGTTTTTTGAAGGCGGCGACATCATCTTGCGGGTTTTTCTGGGTGAACGGCACGCCGCGCCGGGTCAGATGTGCGCGTGCCTTGTCGCAGCCTTCGCCGCAGTTGCTGACGTACAGGGTCACTGGAAAATTGCGCACGGCCTGCTGCACGCTGTAGGGCAATGTGGAAGTTTCGATGCTGCTGCCGCTGACAGTGCGTTTTTCGACTTTTTTGGCAGTGGCCGGCGGTGGCGTATCACGCCATTCGACCCGGCCCTTGTCATCGACCCAGCGATAGAGTTGTGCCGCCTGCGCCGGAATTGCGCTTATCAGCGCACTCATCAATGCAATCAGCAGAATAACGGTTCTCGTCATGGTATTACCTCACATGAAATTCCGGCCCGGGTCATGCCGCCGCGAATCCGCATGATACCGCGGCTGCCGCGGTTGTCGCGCTAGGGCCTGTTAACCATCATTTCGTGAGATGTAATGATGGTTAACAGGCCCTAGGCTGCCGCGGCCATGCCATTGTGGCGCAGCAGTGCGTCGATGCTCGGCTCCCGCCCGCGGAATGCCACGAACGAGGCCAGCGCCGGGCGGCTGCCGCCCACGGCGAGCACTTCGTCCCAGAAGCGCATGCCGGTTTTGGGATCAAGCACGCCATTTTCCTCGAACAGGCTGTAGACATCGGCCGACAGCACTTCCGCCCATTTGTAGCTGTAATAACCTGCGGCATAACCGCCGGCAAAAATGTGCGAAAAATTGTTGGGGAAACGGTTGTAGGCGGGCGGCACCACCACCGCGACTTCGCGGCGGACTTCATCCAGCAGCTGCAATGCGGTCTGTGTGCCGGCCGGATCGAAATCGTAATGCAGACGCAGGTCGAACAGCGAGAACTCGATCTGGCGAACGGTGTGCATGCCGCTCTGGAAATTTTTGGCGGCGAGCATCTTGTCGAACAGCGCTTTCGGCAATGTCGCGCCGCTGTCGGCATGGCGGGTCATTGCTTCGACGACGCTCCATTCCCAGCAGAAGTTTTCCATGAACTGGCTGGGCAGCTCGACGGCATCCCATTCCACGCCGTTGATGCCGGAAACGCCGAGGTAATCGACGCGGGTCAGCAGGTGGTGCAGGCCGTGGCCGAACTCATGGAACAGCGTGATTACTTCATCGTGCGTGAACAAGGCCGGTTTTTTTCCAGCCGGAGGGGTGAAATTGCAGTTGAGGTAGGCCACCGGCGCCTGCGTGCCTTGCGCCGTGCGGCGGCGGGTGATGGCGTCGTCCATCCACGCGCCGCCGCGTTTGCTCGGACGTGCATAAAGGTCGAGATAAAACTGGCCGACCAGAGCGCCGCTGCG
>CAMBCD010000386.1 GCA_945863085.1 Bordetella parapertussis | reverse complement strand
AACCGCCAGTCGTTACGGGCTGGTTGCCAGCCTCATGTGCGCCCGCGATTTCGCCCGTGCGCGGACGGAAATCGTGCCGCTGCGCAAGACGGCCAATCCGATCATCGAAACGCTGGCCTGCCAGCTGGCTGACGCATCAGGTGATGCCGCAAATGCACTGAAATGTTATGAGCACGCCCGGCGCGCATATCCGGGCTATCGCGCCTTGTTTTATGGCCATGCCGAACAACTGTTGCGGGCGCGTCAACCGGCCGTCGTGCTGCGGATGATTGACAGCCGCATGCAGACGCAGTCGTCCGATGCCCGACTTTACCGTTTGCAGGCGCAGGCTTATTCGGCACAGGGCAACAGTCTGCAGCAGCATCGCGCCCAGGGGGAGGCTTACTTCAGAAGCGGACAACTCGGCCTGGCCGTTGAGCAGATGCAGATCGCACTGAAGTCCGGCAGCGGGGATTTTTACCAACTCTCCGCGATCGAGGCGCGTCTGCGCGAGTTCCGCCGGCTGCTGCTTGAACAGGAGCGCAAGCGCTGAAGCGTCATCCGGCCGCCTGTTTTGTCTGATGCAGCGGCTTTGCCGGATTAGTGATACTTTTGCCTGATGAGCGACGATACCGTCACCGACACTGTCCCGCAGCCCGCCGAAACCCGGCGCGTCGGCAAGTACGAAATCATCAAGGAACTCGGGCGTGGTGCAACCAGTGTCGTGTACAAGGCCTATGACCCATTCCAGGACCGGGAGGTCGCGGTCAAGGTCGTATTTCCCGAGGCGCTGGGCGACCAGGAATACGGGCGGCGCTACCGCAAACTCTTCGTGACCGAGGCCTCCCTGGCCGGAAAGCTTTCCCACCCGCACATCGTGGCCATTTACGATGCGGTGGCCGAAGATGAGGCGAGTTACATCGTCATGGAATACGTGGATGGTACGACGCTCGAGCCGTATGCGCGTGTAGACCATCTGCTGCCGATGTCCCGGGTGCTGGAAATCATCTACAAATGCGCGCGGGCGCTGGACTATGCTGCGCGCGAAGGCGTCATTCACCGCGATATAAAGCCGGCGAACATCCTGCTCGCCGGAGAAACCGATATCAAGATTTCGGATTTCGGCGCCGCGCTGAATGCGGCCAGCGACTCGACCCAGATCACCGGCATCGGTTCCCCGGCCTATATGTCCCCCGAGCAGGTCAGGGAGCAGCAGCTGACATACCAGACGGACATCTTTTCGCTGGGCGTGGTGTTTTACCAGCTGCTGACCGGGCGCCTGCCGTTTCTGGGCAACAACAACTACAGCATTATTTACCAGATCATCAATGTGGAACCTGCGGCGCCGAGCCGCTTCCGCAACGAAGTATCACCTCAGATTGATGCCATTGTGTTGCGGATGCTGAAGAAAAACACCGTTGATCGGTATCAGACCTGGGGCGACCTGGCTGGAGACCTGGTTGATGTGCTGGGAGGATCCCGCGCGAAGGCCCGGGACGGCATGCCTGAGGCGGAAAAATTCGACACGCTGCGCAAGCTCGAATTTTTCCACCACTTCACCGATGTCGAACTGTGGGAAGTGCTGCGGCTTGCGAAATGGCACCGGCTGCCGCTGGATTCCGTGTTGATCCAGGAAGGCGATATTGGCTCATCTTTTTTCATTCTTGCCGGCGGTGAGGTTCAGGTGCGCAAGCAGGACCGGTTGCTGACCGTGCTGAAAAGCGGCGAATGTTTCGGCGAAATGGCCTATCTTGGCAAACAGAAATTCCAGCGTTCGGCGAGTGTTGTTGCCACTACCGAGATCGTGGTTATCGAGATTCGTGCCGAAACCCTGCCGCAGGCTTCCGAACTTTGCCGCCATCATTTCAACGGCGCCTTTCTGGAACTGCTGGTGGACCGCCTGGGCATGGCCAATCTGCGTTTGTCGCAACTGCTTGCGGAACGGAACATCAGCGTCTTTTGATGCTTTGGCGGAAGGCGGTTTCACATTGCGGCGCAGCTGAGATTTTCATTGGCTTGTGTCTGAAGGTTCCGGTTTCAGGCGATATTTTTCCCTGCGCTATGCTAGGATTCGGAACCGCCTGAAACAGGTGGCGGACAGGGTGGAGTACAGGGTGAATTACATTGTAGTACCAGGGTAAAAACACAAAACCGCTGCTAGAGAAAATCCATAAGGAGCACCAAATGAACCTTATTTCCAAAGTAACGGCGCTGGCCAAACAACGCGGCCAGGGCATGACGGAATACATCATCATCGTGGCGCTGATTGCGATCGCGGCGATCGGCGTTTACAGCTTTTTCGGCCAGACCGTTCGCCAGCAGACCGCCGGCATGGCGCAGGAACTGTCGGGCAAGAAAGCGACCAATGAAATCAAGGGCGCCCAGGATGCTTCCAAGGACGCATCGACCGATGCCAGCAAGAAAAAGGGCATGGGCGACTACGAGAATACCGTCAGCAAGTAAGCGGTCGCAGTTTTTCAGGTAATTCCGGGCATGTTTAACCCTCCCCCCCGGGGGGGACGGTGTTTTTCATTGCTTGCACGCCAGCGTGGTCAGGCGCTGGCGTTTATCGGCGTGACCACGGTGGTGGTATTGCTCGGCCTGCTGTTGCTGTACAACGTCGCGCAGCTGACCACCCAGAAAATGAAGCTGCAGAACACTGCAGACGCTGCGGCCTACAGCGGCGCCTTGACCGAAGCCCGCGACTATAATTTCACTGCTTATGCCAACCGGGCCATGATCGCCAACCAGGTGGCGGTCGCCCAGATCGTTGGTTTGCGGTCCTGGGCGCGCAACCTCGACAGCACGTACAAATCGGGGCCGTTCAACTGGGTGCCCCAGACCTTCGCCAGCCTGTCAGCGCTGGGTTCAATGTGGACTTCCGTATGGAACGTGGCCAAAAGTGCCGCAGGCGGCATCGAGTCGGTGATGAATGCCGTCGCCGGACCGCTGGTCAAGGTGCTCGACTTCCTGATTGATGCGTTTTATTACGGCAGCACCGCTTACCATGCGGCAACCGCATTGTCCCTGTGGCTCGAGATCATCCCGGAAGTCATCCGGGAAAACGATGCCGACGCCAGGCTCAGCACTTCGCTGACCCAGATCGGCTTCGGCGCCAAACATGTTTATGAC
>CAMBCD010000385.1 GCA_945863085.1 Bordetella parapertussis | reverse complement strand
TTGTGCGCCTTGGCCGCGAGCCGGCAGGCGGTATGCAGCCGGTCGCCGGCCTGGGTGTAAAAATCGATCTGGGTCATCGGCTGCGCCATTGCCGCGTGGGCTTTAGCGTTTTTCCGCCCGGTTGATCAGGAACTGCGTCAGCAGCGGTACCGGGCGGCCGGTGGAGCCTTTTTCCTTGCCGGAGTTCCACGCGGTGCCGGCGACGTCGAGGTGCGCCCAGTGATATTTTTTGGTGAAGCGCGACAGGAAACAGGCCGCGGTCACCGCGCCGGCGGGGCGGCCGCCGATGTTCGCGAAATCGGCGAAGTTGCTGTGCAGCGGTTCCTGGTATTCGTCGTGCAGCGGCAGATGCCAGGCACCGTCGCCGGCGGCATCACCGGCGGCGAGTACTTCGCGCGCCAGCGGGTCGTTGTTGGCGAACAGGCCGCTCACGACGTGGCCGAGCGCGATGACGCAGGCGCCGGTGAGGGTGGCGATGTCGATGACCGCCGCCGGCTGGTAACGCTCGGCATAAGTCAGCGCGTCGCAGAGGATCAGGCGGCCCTCGGCGTCGGTGTTGAGGATTTCCACGGTCTGGCCCGACATGCTGGTGACGATGTCGCCGGGTTTGGTGGCGCGTCCGCCGGGCATGTTTTCGGTGGCGGGGATGATGCCGACCATGTTGACCGGCAGTTTCATTTCGGCAATGGCCTTGATGGTGCCCAGCACGCTGCCGGCGCCGCTCATGTCGTACTTCATTTCGTCCATTTCCGGCGCCGGCTTGATCGAAATGCCACCGGTGTCGAAGGTAACGCCCTTGCCGACCAGCACCACCGGTTTCCGGCTTTTCGGGCCATTGCTGTATTCGATAACAATCAGTTTTGGTGGTTCGCTGCTGCCGGCAGCCACCGACAGCAGCGTGTTCATGCCGAGTTTTTTCATGTCGGCGCGTTCCAGCACCTGGATTTTCAGGCGGTAGTGTTTGGCGAGCTTGCGCGCCTCGTCGGCCAGGTAGGTGGGCGTGCAGACATTGCCCGGCAGGTTGCCGAGGTCGCGGGCGAGGTTCACGCCATGAGCCAGGGCAAGGCCGCGAGCGAGTCCGCGTGCGGCGCGTTTTACGTCGCCCGGGGCTTTCACCGAGAACGCAGCCTTGTTCAATGCCGGCGCAGATTTTTCCGGCTTGCTTTTCATCTGCCCGAAACGATAGATCGTGGTGCGTGCAGCGCAGGCGGCCTGCATCACCTTCCATTCAATGTCGCGGCGGCCGACAGTGAGTTCGGCGAGATGCAATTCGATATCGGCCGCACCGGTGTTGGCGAGTGCGCCAATGGCCGCGGTGACGCTGCGGCGGAATTGTTTTTCCCCGAATTCGGCCTGCGGGCCGAGTCCGACCAGCAGCACGCGTGCGCAGGCGATGCCGGGTACGTCGTGCAGCAGCAGCGTGCCGCCGATGCGGCCTTCCATGTCGCCGCGTTGCAGTACGCGCCGCAGGTAGCCTTTGGAGCTGCGGTCAAGCGCCGTGGCGGCGTCGCTGAGTGTCCTGCCGGCGTATACGCCGACCACTGTGCAGCCGCTGGCATTACGGCCCGGAACGAGGGGTTTTATGCTAAATTCCACGCGTCAACTCCTATGCGCATTGCAGGCTTGTCGAGAAAGTATTTGATGTGCGGAGATGCCCACCGTGACCATCACTGATATCAAGCGGGATGTGCGGCAAACACCTGGGCAAAAACACCTGTGCAAGATGTCCAATCCATGCAGCAGCACACCAGCCCCCAACATCATCCTTTGATTATCTGCGCGTTTTTTTCAAAAAGCAAAACGCCGGCATGATTTTCCGTTCCGCATTGCTGCGCGAACTTGCGACCTCGGCGGTTGCGATATTCCTGGTCCTGCTCGGCATTTCCATCACCACCCAGCTGGTGCGCCTGCTCGGCCAGGCAGCCAGTGGTGCGATCACGTCCACCGGCGTCGTTGCCCTGCTCGGGTTCACACTGGTTGGCTACCTGCCGATCCTGCTGTCGGTAACCTTGTTCATCGCGGTGTTGATGACGCTGACCCGCAGTTACCGCGACTCGGAAATGGTGGTGTGGTTTTCCTGTGGCCTGGGCCTGACCCGCTGGATCCGGCCGGTGTTGACGTTTTCGCTGCCGCTGGTGCTGACGATCGCCTTGCTGTCGCTGCTGCTTTCGCCCTGGGCCGTGCAGAAGGCCGAGGATTTCCGCCGCCAGATGGACAGCCGCGACGAAGTGGCACAGGTGACGCCGGGCGTGTTCCACGAATCGCGTCGTGCCGACCGTGTTTACCTGGTTGAAGAGGTTGCCGGCAAGGCGAATCTGGTGGCCAATGTGTTTGTCAGCTCGACCCAGAGCGGCAAACTGGGGGTGATGGTTGCGCAGAGCGGTTTCCAGGAAACCGCGGCCAATGGCGACCGTTTCCTGGTGCTGCTCAATGGCCGTCGTTATGAGGGCGAGCCGGGGTCTCCTGAATACAAGATTTTCGAGTTCGGGCGTTACGCGATGCGCATTGAAACCGCGGAATCCGTGGAGCGCGCACCCACGACCAAGACCATGTCGACACTGGACCTGATGCGCGATCCCCAGCCGCGCAATCTCGGCGAACTGTCCTGGCGTGTGGGCCTGCCCGCGAGTGCGTTGATTCTGTGCCTGCTGGCCATTCCGCTGTCGTTCGTGAATCCCAGGGCCGGCCGTTCGATGAACATCGTGCTGGCGATACTGGTGTACATGGTCTACAGCAACCTGTTGTCGATCATGCAGGCATCGATCACGCAGTCCCGGGTGGATTTTTTCATCGGCATGTGGGGCGTGCATGCGGCCATGGTGCTGCTGCTGCTGGCGATGTTTTACCGGCGGCTCTCGGTTTTCTCGGTGTGGCGCTTGCTGCGGTGAGGACGCTGCGCAACTATGTGGCACGGGAAGTCGCGATGGCGACGCTGCTGGTATTTGTCGCGTTGCTGCTGCTGTTTGCGTTTTTTGACCTGGTGGAACAGATGAAGGACCTCGGGCGTGGCGGCTACCAGCTGCGCCATATCCTGCTGCACGTGCTGTTGTCGGCCCCGAATCATGTCTATGAGCTGTTTCCGATCGCCGCGTTGATCGGCACGCTGTTTGCCCTGGCGCAGCTGGTGGCGAGCTCGGAA
>CAMBCD010000384.1 GCA_945863085.1 Bordetella parapertussis | reverse complement strand
GACATCGCCGTGGTACCGCTGCTGATCCTGATCCCGGCGCTGAGTGCGCCGCCGGAGGACCTGCTGCCCACGCTCGGTTTTGCGCTGGTCAAGGCCGTGGTGCTGCTGACCGTGCTGCTGTTCGTGGGGCAGCGCCTGATGCGCGCCTGGTTTCACGTGGTGGCGCGGCAGAAGTCATCCGAATTGTTCGTACTCAATGTGCTGCTGGTGACGCTGGGCGTCGCGTACATGACCGAGCTGGCGGGTTTGTCGCTGGCGCTCGGGGCGTTTGTCGCCGGCGTACTGATTTCGGAGACCGAGTACCGCTACCAGGTCGAGGAAGACATCAAGCCGTTCCGCGACGTGCTGCTCGGGCTGTTTTTTGTTTCCATCGGCATGCTGCTCAATGTGCGGGTGGTCATCGACAACGCCTGGGTCAGCGTGCTGCTGGTGTCGCTGGTGCTGGCGAAGACCGCACTGATTTTCGGCCTGAGTCGCCTGTTTGGCGCGCCCAGCGGCGTTGCCTTGCGCGCCGGGCTTGCGCTGGGCGCCTGCGGCGAGTTCGGTTTCGTGATCCTCGCCCATGCCGCCGGCAGCAGGCTGCTGGCGCCCGAGGTGTTGCAGCCGGTGCTGGCGGTGATGGTGCTGTCGATGCTGATCGCGCCCTTCGTCATTGAGCGCAGTGAGGCCATCGTGCGCCGCTGGAGTGCAACCGAATGGACCAGCCGGGCGATGCAGCTGCACAACATCGCCGTGCAGTCGATGGCGACGGACGCCCATGTGCTGATCTGCGGTTACGGGCGCAGCGGCCAGAATCTGGTACGGTTTCTCGACCAGGAAGGTGTTCCCTCCATTGCGCTGGATAACGATCCGCAGCGCATCCGCGAGGCGACTGCGGCGGGCGAGCGGGTGGTGTACGGCGATGCGGCGCGCCGCGAAGTGCTGCTCGCCGCGGGGCTGGCGCGGGCGCGCGTGGTCATCGTCACTTACACCGACACCGCGTCGGCGCTGCGCATCATCGCGCTGGTGCAGGAGGCCAGGCCTGGACTGCCGGTGGTGGTGCGCACGCTGGATGACAGCGATGTCGAAAAGTTGAAAAACGCCGGTGCCACCGAAGTGGTGGCGGACCTGATGGAGGCGAGCCTGATGCTGGCCTCCAGCACCATGATGCTGATGGGCGTGCCGCTGAACCGGGTATTGCGCCGCATCCGCGAGACCCGGGAGCACCGTTACAATCTGTTCCGCGGTTTTTTCCGTGGCATCACCGATGAAAGCGACGGCGACGACCAGGCGCTGCAGCAACGCCTGCATTCGGTGTTGGTCACCGCCGGCGCCAAAGCCATCGGCCGGCAATTGCTGGAACTGGATCTGGACGGGGTTGAAGTCACCGCAGTGCGGCGCCGCAATGTGCGCACCATGACGCCGGCACCGGAGACGCGCATCGAGGAAGGTGATGTGGTGGTGCTGCTGGGGGCGGAGACAGCGGTGGCGGCGGCGGAAATGAAGTTGCTGCAGGGTTAGTCTGATCGCCCGGTGATAACCCTGAAACAATAAAAAAAGCCCGCTTACGCGGGCTTTTTTATCATGCAGTACGGTATCAGAACGTGCTGGTGCCGCCGCAGTTGGTGCTGCCGTTGGTCGCATTCCAGGTCGCAGCCGTGGTATTGCCGCTGGTGCAGGCGGGCGTGGCCGCGGCGCCTTCTGTCGGAGCGGTGCCACCGCCGGCGTAAACCGAGAACTGGAAACCGCCGGTGTACGGTGCGCCGTCGTCGATCTTGCGATCCACCTCGGCAACGATTTCCACCGGAATCTGCGGGCCGGTTTTCAGGTTGTGGCGCGCGGCGCCGGCGCTGGCGATGCCGTAGACGCCGTCGTAAATCAATTGCATGCGTACGCCATACGGGTTGACCGGGGTGGTTGTCGTGCCTTCAGCTGCGGCACAGGTATAGGTGCCGTTGATGAAACCCGCTTTGGAGACGTGTTCCCAGGCCAGCACGCTTTCCTGGTTGGCGGCTTCAATGCGACCGTTGCCGTTGCCGTTGCCGTTGCCGCAGGCCGCCGTTGCCGCAACGCCGGTGATGTTCGTCGTGGCGGCGGTATAGTCACCGGGCAGTGCGCGATAGCGGTCCAGGAAGCCGAAGTAGGCGGCCTTGATGCCGTCCTGGGTGGAAATCAGGTTGCGCACGCGGGCACTGGTGATCAGTTCCTGGCCTTTGAGTACACCACCCAGCAGCAGGCCGATAATGACCAGCACGATGGCGATCTCAATCAGCGTAAATCCTTGTTCTCGTTTCATTTTTTCCCCTCGCCGCCCCATGGGCGGAAAATTTGACAGTTCTAAATATGCAAACTTCGTACCATCGGGGTGACCATGGGCTGGGTGCTGTGCTTTAGCCACTCAAGGTCTTGTTCACCCAGGCATATTTTCGTAACTTATTGTTTTTATAGATTTATTTATGGTTCTGCATGGTGGCAGGCATTTCCAGCCGCCGAGGCCGTGGACGGCGCTTGCCTGTAATCCGGCATCACTGTCGGGATTTCGACGCCGCTGACGGTTTTCCGGCATTTTCGAGGGTTTGCAGCCGTTCGGTCAGGAAATGCAGCTCGCTCGGGTCAGTGACTTCGCCGGTCGCCAGCAGGCCGCCCAGCAGTACTTTGGCACTCGCTGTTTCTCCCATATCTTCGAGGATGAAAATCTGCATCTGGCGTGCCCAGCCGGAGGCGCGGCCGGCATAACGGGTGATATCCGCTGCATAACGCAGAGCCAGCGCCGGATCCTTCAGCCGGTGTTTGGCCATGATCGCGCAGTGGGCGAGCCAGCGCCATCGTGCGTCGGGCGCCTCGACAAACCGCCGGTGTACGAATTCGCACATCGCGCGCTGTTTGCCGGCATCGGGCACCTGCGCATACAGTTGGGACGCCATCATCAGCGCGTAGCCGCTGTGCGGATCAAGGCGCAATGCAGCATCTAGCCACGCGGTAACCCGGTCGTAATCAAGGTCGCGGAACGGGATGCTGATGCCGGGCTGGTTGTCGAAGGCCTGCAGGTAGAGCAGCAGCATTTGTGCGGTGGCGACCGGTTCGCCGAAGCTCGCGGCGCGCAGTCCCGTGATCTCCGGCGCTGGCGGCAGTGCCGCGGCGCGTGCAGCCGGTGCCGGTTGCAGACCGTG
>CAMBCD010000383.1 GCA_945863085.1 Bordetella parapertussis | reverse complement strand
GGCACGGCCCGAAGCAAACATCGGCCGGTTCTGCGCATCGACGATCTGCACCCTCAATCCCTCGGTGGTAATGTCGATCAGCAGCTGTTCACGGAACTGGCGCAGCGCGGGACTCAATTCCACCGCGTTATCGAGCTTGAGCTTGAGTTCGGCCAGCTTGATCTGCTCCCGCCGTTCGATCTCGGCCTGCGCCGCCTTGATGTTGATCATGCGGCGGTCCGTCGGCAGCTCGCCATTCATGACCTGACCTTCGCTGCGTGTGAGATCCTTGCCGCCCCCCTTGATGATGTGCGAGCTGTCGCCGCTGCCGCTGCCGCCGGCCAGCGCCACTTTCAGCGGGGTACTGAAAAAATCCGCTATGCCCCTGAGGTCGCCCTTGGCCGTCGATCCCAGCAGCCACATCAGCAGGAAAAAAGCCATCATCGCGGTGACGAAGTCGGCATAGGCGATTTTCCAGGCCCCGCCGTGGTGTCCGGCGGCGACCTTCTTGATCCGCTTGACGATGATTGGGCGCTGGGATTCGTCGGCCATGATTCACCCGCTCGGCAATGAACTACTTGCGCTTGACGTGTTTTTCGAGTTCGGCAAACGACGGACGTTCCGTCGAATACAGCACCTTGCGCCCGAACTCCACCGCCAATGCCGGCGAATACCCGTTCAGGCTTGCCAGCAGCGTGACCTTGATGCACTGGAACATCTTGGTCGATTCATCGAGTTTCTGCTCCAGCAGCGTAGCCAGCGGCCCGACAAAGCCGTAGGCCAGCAGGATGCCGAGGAAAGTTCCGACCAGTGCGTGGGCAATCATGATGCCGAGCTCGGCCGGCGGCTTGCCCACGGACCCCATCGTGTGCACCACGCCCATCACCGCCGCGACGATCCCGAAGGCCGGCATGCCGTCGCCCAGCCGGGCCACCGCATGCACCGGCACATGGCCTTCCTGATGGTGGGTTTCGATCTCATTGTCCATCAGGTTTTCGATTTCGAAAGTATTGAGGTTGCCGCCGACCATCAAACGCAGGTAATCGGTGATGAACTCCATTACGTGATGATCGCCGAGTATGCGTGGATACTTGGAAAATATGGGGCTCTGTTTCGGGTTTTCCACATCGCCCTCGATGGTCATCAGCCCTTCCTTGCGCACCTTGGCCAGGATGTCGTACAGCAGCCCCATCAGGTCCATGTACGCCGCCTTGGTATATTTGGATCCACCCAGCGTCTTCGGCAGCGCGAGGAGCGTAGCCTTGATGGCCTTGCCGTTGTTGCCGACGATGAACGCGCCCAATGCGGCGCCGCCGATCATCAGCAGCTCCAGCGGCTGGAACAGCGCCGCAACATGGCCTCCGGCCAGCGCGTAACCGCCGATCACGGATGCCGTGACTATCACATACCCCAGGATGACCAGCACAGTCCGCCCGACTCCAAGTTATCCAACACAACCCCTGCATCCACGACCATCATGGTTCACGGACGCGCCAGACAGGCGCGAAAGCCTGTCCGACAGGTTGAATAACGGGAAAAAAGCGGTCCGGCTTTAGGGCCTGTTAACCATTATTTCGTGAGACTAACGGTTAGCAGGCCCTGGCCTGATCCCGGAAAAATCAGGCGGGAACCGCCGTTCTGCGCGATTTGCCGACCGGCACGGGCGGCCTGGTGTTACCGATAAGCTGCTGGCGCACCCCCAGGGCGGCCGCGCCAGCTTTGATCGCCATCTGCCGGGTCTTGCCTGCGCGCGAAGGCACATGGCAGAGACCGCAGACAAAACGGTCGTGAAGATCCATGGCGTGAACCACGTATTCGCCGCCGCATTCCCGGCATGGCGCGGTACTGAGCATATCGGCCTCGAAAAACCGCACCAGGCTCCAGGCCCGCGTAAATGAAAGTGCGGCATCGAGCTTGTTCACAAGCAAATGCTCCAGGTACAGCCGGTAGGCCGCCATCACCGCAGTGATGCCATGGGTCTGCGTATGGGCACAGAGATAACGATATGTATCAAGAAACAACGAGGAATGGATGTTGGGCATCCAGCTCATGAACCAGTCGGTGGAAAACGGCAGCATGCCTTTTGGCGGCGACATGCCCCTGACTTCCTTGTAGAGCTTGAGCAACCTCTCCCGGCTCAGACCGGTTTCCGATTCAAGCACCTGCAGGCGCGCACCCAGCCGGACCAGATTGATGGCGAGCTGTACCTGCTCTGTATCCGTAACAACGCTTTTCATGCGCATGGCTATCCCCTGAAAAATGGTATCGATGTTCAGGCCAGCCCTGCCGCTGGCTGGCTGGCCATCATTACGACGGCGTGGGAAGAGGCCATCAGCTTGTTATGGCTGTACTCGGTGACCATGTTCATGATCAGGCGGTCATCCAGGCGGAACCGGCAAAGCAGCATGTTCGAGGTGGCAAGCTTGAGTATCTGCCCGGGTGACAGCGACTCCAGCACCTCCGCCACGTCCCGACTCACGCCAAGACGGAACATTGCTGCGGCCTTGTCGGACTTGATCATCTGCTGCGCCAACAGCATGTAGCCAAGATTGGCTTCGCGGATTTCTTCCATCAGCTTTTCGGTATTCATGTTTTCTCCGGATTGTTTCTGTTTTGATTTCTCGACGTCTTCCCTGACCGCGACGCCATTGTTGCGCAACGCTTTACAATTCTTGATTGGAATTCGTCCAAAAGTGACGTGAGTACCGCTGAAGCAAAGATGTACGTATTCGTCCTACAAAACCTCCGGCCCGCCAGGCCGTTTCCGGAAAATATCGTGACGGGCAAAGGACTTGCGCGAAAAATTGGCGCGATTTGAAAAGCCGGGCGGCACGGACTTATCCACAAGCTGCGCTTTTTTCACCGGTTCCGGGAAGCCTGCCTGTCGCTCCGGCACGACAAAATGCCGCGCTCGGCGCAGCAGCCTGCGCCTGGGCGTGGTCGCCAAAGGGGGAAGGCGGTGCGGGCTGATTTTCCGCGCATGCATGGCCGCGACCTGATGCACGGTTACCTGATCAGCCGGCCGATCGCACGGGCATCGGTGGACGCGGGACGGTGATTTACGAAAGTTGCATCAGCACCCTGCAGCAGTCCGGCGCGTACTGGCTGACACTCAACAAAACTTCCTTGCCCCGCAATTAAAGCCGCGGCAGGCAGCTCGCCGCATAGCCCTATTTG
>CAMBCD010000382.1 GCA_945863085.1 Bordetella parapertussis | reverse complement strand
TTAATGTGAGCGTCGCCGGCGTACTCGTGCAGAAACCGCAGCCGACGTAAGAGTTTGGTTTAAATTCTGCATCTAGCTGATTAAATTGGCAAGTTTTTCATGGCTTTACTTCCGATATTGCACTACCCCGATCCGCGCTTGCACAAGGTTGCAGCACCTGTGAAGCGGGTGGATGACAAAATACGTAAATTAATCAAAGACATGGCTGATACCATGTACGCGGCGCCGGGTATTGGTCTTGCCGCAACACAGGTGGATGTGCATCTGCGTCTCATCGTCATCGACATCTCCGAAACCCGCGACCAGTTGCAGGTATTCATTAATCCGGAAATCATCACTGCAGAGGGTGAGGCCGAATGCGAGGAAGGTTGTCTGTCGGTGCCCGGGATTTTCGAGAAAGTCACGCGTGCCGCCCAGGTCACGGTGACCGCGCTCAACGAAATGGGGCAGGAGCGCCGGCTTGAGGCGGACGGCCTGCTGGCAGTCTGTATCCAGCATGAGATGGATCACTTGATCGGCCGGGTTTTTGTCGAGAAACTGTCCCGCCTGAAGCAACAACGCATCACTGCCAAGCTGGTCAAACAGCAACGGCAGGCGATGTAGGCCGCGTTCGCGGCCACGCACCCATTGAAAATCATTTTTGCAGGCACCCCGGCGTTTGCCGCTGCTGCGCTGGCCACGCTGCTCGACAGCGGGCATGACGTGGTGCATGTGCTGACACAGCCGGACCGTCCGGCCGGACGCGGCCTGAAACCGCAGGCTTCTGCGGTGAAACAGCTGGCGCTGGCCCGTCAGCTTCCGATGTCACAGCCCGCGACGCTCAGGGATCCCGTGTTTAGCGCGAAACTTGCGGATTTGCACGCCGAGGTCATGGTTGTTGCAGCCTACGGCCTGATGATTCCCGAATCCCTGTTGCAGATGCTGCCCCGCGGCTGCCTGAATATCCATGCATCGCTGCTGCCGCGATGGCGTGGGGCTGCGCCTATTCAGCGCGCCATATTGGCAGGCGACCGCGAGACGGGCGTAACCATCATGCAAATGGACGCGGGTCTGGATACCGGCGCCATGCTGCTGGCGCAAGCCGTGCCGATTGCCGCAGATGACACTGCGCAAACCCTGCACGACAAACTGGCCGTCACCGGCGCGCAATTGCTGTTGCGCGTATTGCAGGAGCAGCCGCAGCCCGTGCCGCAGGACAATACATGCGCAAGTTATGCGGCAAAAATCAGCAAGAGTGAAGCACATATTGACTGGACGCGGCCGGCGGTCGTAATCGATCGCCTGATCCGTGCATTCAACCCGGCGCCGGGCGCATACACGACCTGGAACGGACAGGCGCTGAAAATCTGGCGCGCTGAACCGGCTGCCGCCGTTACCGGCACCGCAGCCGGCACCGTAGTGCAGGCAGACAATGAGGGTGTTGTAGTTGCCGCCGGTGCTGGTGCCATCCGTCTGCTCGAATTGCAGCGCGCCGGCGGTAAACGGCTTGCACCACGCCAATTTCTCGCGGGAACACCCATCGATGCAGGCACGCGTTTTGAAGCCTGACATCTTAAAATTCGGTGTTGCACAGCACGACGCTTCACGCCCTGATCGTTGGCGGCACGAATGAGCATGGAGCGCGTGCAGTGCCTGGCGGCGGAAGTCGTGTCGCGCGTGCTGGCGGGACGCAGTCTTGATGCCGAACTCGCAGCGACCTGGCAAAGTGAATCAGCGCTGACGGCACAGGAACGCGGTGGGGTACAGGACCTGAGCTACGGCGTGTTACGCCATCTGGGTTTTCTTGAAGCCATCCTTGGCCAATTGCTGAGCCGGCCACCGACGGATTTGCTGGTGCGACATTTGCTGCAGGTCGCGCTCTACCAGTTACTGCATAGCAAAGCTCAACCGTACACCATCGTTGATCACGCGGTGCCGGCGTGTGCACAACTGGGCTTTCCGCTGGCCAAGGGGCTGGTCAACGCGGTGCTGCGCAATTTTCTGCGCCGCCGCAAGGAGCTTGAAACGGCAGCTGGAGCCACAGATGCCGGACGTTATTCCTATGCACCGTGGTGGATTACCAAACTGGCCATCCAGTATCCGCAGGATTATCGCGACATCCTCGAAGCGGGCAATGCCCGGCCGCCGTTGACGCTGCGGGTCAACCGCCGGCGCATGACGCGCGACGCTTATCTTGAAATGCTCGAAGGCGCGGCGATTGCCGCGCGTCCCGTGGGCCGGCATGGCGTGATCATCGAAAAACCGCGGCCGGTTGCCCAGTTGCCCGGCTTTTCCGCCGGACTGGTGTCCGTACAGGATGCCGGCGCGCAACTGGCCGCAGAATTGCTCGATGTTGCGGACGGCATGCGGGTGCTCGACGCCTGTGCCGCACCCGGCGGCAAAACCGCGCATCTGCTGGAGCTGGCCGACCTTGATCTCACGGCGGTCGATATCGATGCCGAACGCCTGCAGCGGGTGGCGGACAATTTGACACGATTGTCGTTGAAGGCGCGTCTGCTGCAGGCCGATGCCGGAAAACCGGAACGATGGCGTGATGCCGGAACCTTTGATCGCATCCTGGCTGATGTGCCCTGCACCGCGTCCGGCGTGGTGCGTCGTCATCCGGATATCAAATGGCTGCGCCAGCAGAGCGACATCAAGGCGCTGGTCATCCGGCAGGAACGAATTCTTGACACGCTTTGGCAGTTGCTGGGCAGTGGTGGTAAATTGCTGTATGCAACCTGCTCCGTATTTGGTGAAGAAAATAACCGGCAGGTCGAACAATTCATTGCCCGTCATCACGATGCGCGGCAACTTTTCCTTCCGCTGCTCGCTGACGGCTTAAAACATATCGACGGCCAACTGCTTCCCGATGCAGCGCATGATGGTTTTTTTTACGCCCTTCTGGAAAAAGTTTGATCTTGCGGCACTGCTGCTGGCATTCGCGCTGGCGATGCCGGGGCAGTTGTATGCGCAGATCCACGGTATCGACGTGCGCCGTGCCACCGTCGCCACGGCGGAGGATCATTACGTACTCGAAGCCGATATCGATATTGTTCTCTCTGCGCCGCTCGAAGACGCGCTGCACAAGGGCATCCCGCTGTATTTCCTGCTCGAATTCGAGATGGTCCGTTCGCGCTGGTACTGGTTCAACGACAAGGCGGTGTCACGGCAGCAGCAG
>CAMBCD010000381.1 GCA_945863085.1 Bordetella parapertussis | reverse complement strand
CAGCATGACGACGGCCGCTGGGGCATGAATTACGACCCCGCGATCGCGCTGCCCTTCCGCAAGGCGGTCGACCGCGACATCGTGCTGTGGAATTACTACGATGCAATCACCTGCCCCACGCTGCTGCTGCGCGGCGAACAGTCCGACGTGCTGCCGCGCGCCAATGCGCTGGAAATGACGCAACGCGGGCCGCGCCCCCGCCTGGTTGAATTTTCCGGCATTGGTCATGCGCCGGCGCTGATGGCGGATGACCAGATCGCTGCCGTCCGCGAATTCCTGCTTGAGAAGCCGTGAGACCTTCACGCAATCCCATGTCATTGCTCGACGCACTGGCCGAGCAGCAGATCCGTGATGCGCAGATCCGCGGTGAATTCGAGAACCTGCCGGGCAGCGGCGAACCGTTGACGCTGGAAGACGATGCACTGATTCCGGAGGAACTGCGCGCCGCCTACCGTCTGCTGAAAAATGCCGGATACCTGCCGCCGGAACTTGAATATTGCCGTGAACTGCGTGACATCGAAACCCTGCTGCTGCAGGCACAAACCGAAGAGATGCGCAGCAGCCTGCTCGTGCGCCTTAACTGGCTGCTCTCACGCAGCAGCGCCGGCAGACAGCCGCGCAGCCTGTACATCGAAAACGATTATTTCCTCAAGGTCGCCGATCGCCTGAGCCGAAGCAGAACCACGGACTGAGCGCTCAGCGTGCAGGCGCTGCGCGCCGCTCCTGCTGCATGCGCCGCAGTTCGACAAATTCCTCCGCCGATATACGGCGGTCGTCATCACGGTCAACACGGCCGAATTCGCGCGCGATCACCGGGAAACGTCCCTCCACTTCCGCCGGTGACAGATAGCCATCACCGTCCCGGTCTGCCGCCCGGAAATCCCCGCGCGCGCGATCCGGCACCAGTTCCGGCCGCGGCGGCCGCTCACGCGGATCGGCCGCGGGGGCCACTTCACGCGATGGCAGTGGATCGGCGACAGGCGGCACTTGGCTCTCCGCGGCCGGAGCGGCATCCACCGCCGGTGGTGTCGCAGGTTCCGCGGTCGGCGATGGTGATTCCACAACCGGCGCTGTCAGTGGCGGTGGTGGTTGCGGTTTGCGTCTGTGCCAGTCGATCCCCACCAGCAGGGCCAGCACCAGCACCAGGCCCAATCCCAGATGACGCCAGCCGGCACCCGGATCGCGGCGTGCCGGCAACGGACGCGGACGTGTCACAGCGTCTGCCGGCGCTGCCATCGTCGATGTGGCCGCTGCGGCGGCGCGCGATGCAGCGGGATTCGCGGCCTGCGGCGTCAATTGCGCCTGCGCCTCGAACACCTCCCGCCAATCAGCGACGCTTTGCGGACGCAATTCCGCCTGCAGCTTCAATCCCCACTCGATGGCGCGCAGCAAGGGTTCACTGTAACGCCCGCGCACTGTCGCCAGTGTCTGCGCCACGCTGTCATCCTGCAGACGGCTGACGGCATCCGGCGGATTTTTGTCGGTCACCACGCGGAACAGCACACCGGCCAGCGCATAAAGATCAGTCCATGGTCCCTGCCTGCCGTCGACCGCATACTGTTCCAGCGGTGCATAACCCGGCGTCAACACGGCCGTCATGCCATGGCTGCCGCCAATGTTGGCGCGCGCGGCGCCGAAGTCGAGCAGCACCGGGCTGCCGTTGCTGCGAATGAAAATATTGTTCGGCTTGATGTCGCGGTGCAGGAATTGTGCGGCATGTACAGCGGCGAGACCATCGAGCAGCGGCAGCAGGATGCGCCGCAATTCCGCTTCGGGGGGCTGAGGCGCGCGCTTCAGCATCTGCCCCAGCGATTCGCCCTCCTCATAATCCATCACCATGTAGCCGGTGCCGTTGGACTCGAAGTAACGATTGACCCGCACGATGTGCGGATGGCTGAACCGTGCCAGCGTGCGAGCTTCCTGGATAAAGCGGTCGAGGCCCCACTGGTAATCGTTCCGGTGATCGGTGGACACCGGCACCACGCTGCCGTCCAGCGCGCGTACTGCGAGGTCGCCGGGCAGGTATTCCTTGATTGCGACCTGCTTCTCGAGATGGGTATCCCGGGCCAGATAAGTAATGCCGAAACCGCCGATACCGAGCACCGACTCAAGCCGGTACTCGCCCAGCGTCGAACTCAGGTCAAGCGCATTGCGGTAGACGGTCGATTCGGTCATGGCTGCCGGGAGTCACCATGTTCAGGGTCTGTTGATCATTATGCGCTGCTGCGCGCCTGCTGCATCCCCTGCAGCAATACTTCGGGATCCTGCGCCCCGGACATGCCGATGCTGCGGTTGAAGATGAAAAACGGCACACCGTTGACGCCTGCATTACGCGCCTCGACATCGGCGCTGCGGATCACGTCGGCATCCGCCCCGCTCTCCAGGTATTTCAAGGTCCCCTCACGATCCATTCCGGCCTGCGCCGCGTAATCCGCAAGCACGGCGTTGTCGGTCAGGTTCGCGCCTTCCATGAAGTAGGCGCGGAACAGCGCTTCCGCCACCGCGTCCTGTTTACCCAGCCCGCCGGCGTGGTGCAGCAGCAGCTGCGCTTTCACGGTGTTCGGCTGCACGGTGATTTTCTCGAATTGCATGTCGAGCCCGATGGCCTTGCCGACATTGGCCACGCGCTGGTAACGGCTGTGGTCCTTGTCGCCAAATTTTTGCCGGATGTATTCCAGGCGCGGAATGCCGGACTCCGGCAGGTCGGGGTTCAACTGGAACGGCAGCCAGCGCACGGCCGGCGGTTCTTCATCGGGATACAGTTCGGCGAACTGTTTGAGCGCGACTTCCAGCTTGCGCTTGCCGATGAAGCACCAGGGTCAAACCACGTCGGAAACGATGTCGATGCTCAGGCGTTTGTTCATGGGTTCTCCGTGAAAGGGCGGACACTTGACCACAGTTATATCATAACTGTTTGTTTTTATTGGGTATTTTTATATATACTTCAGGCGCGCAAGGAACCCAGATCGAGCTTGCCGTCAAAAAACCCCGGCACTGATTTCAGGAAAACGGCGCACTGCTGCTCGCTCCAGCCGCCGAACAGCGCATTGAGCCTGAACTTGTCCTCGATGTCGGCACGCGACAGCGGCTCCTGCACGCCGCCGCGGATATGCGGCTGGCGCTCCTCGAACACGCGGCCGTCCTTCAGGGTCATCCGCACATG
>CAMBCD010000380.1 GCA_945863085.1 Bordetella parapertussis | reverse complement strand
CGAGGGCATCCATGCCGCGTTGCTGGCGGAGGCCGGTTTCTCGGGGCCGGCCGACATTCTCGAAGGCCGCGATGGTTTTGCCCGCGCCTATGCCGACGGCCACGATTTCGAAAAAGGTCTTGCCGGCATCGGTAGCCACTGGCGGCTGCTCGAGACGGCGATCAAGCCCCATGCCATCAGCGCGCGGGTGCTGTCGGCGGTCGAGGCCACCGGCGACCTGTGCCGTGAACATCAGCTTGATGCCGCGGACATCAAGGCGATCCGCGTCGGCATCCCGAAAATCATTCAGGGCCGGCTGACCGTTGCCGAACCCAAGGACGTGCAGGCGGGACAGATGAGCCTGCCGTACTGCATGGCGATGGTGATCAAGCAGGGCAAAAAAGTGCCGCCGGGATTCACCATCAACATCGATGACTTCGAGGGCGCGCTGGCTGATCCCTCAGTGATGGCGATATCCAAAAGCATCGATTGCGCGCTGGATCCCGATGCCGAACGCGTCAGCACCGAACAGTCAGTGGGCGCGAAGGTCACGTTCACACTGCAATCGGGCAAGACGGTGGAGAAATTCATCGAAGCGCCCAAGGGCAGCGCATCGCGCCCCTTTACGCTGGAGGATCATGTCGCCCGCTTCACGGCGGAAATGCTCAAACGTTTCGCCCCGGCGCAGGTCGATGGTTTGCTGAATGAAGTACGCAATTTCGCCCAGGCACCGAACCCCGACCGGCTGATGCACCTGCTGGCCGCAAAAAAATAAGCTTATCGAAATAAGCTCGCGATGCCGACGCTGAAACTGCCCGATTGCGAAATGTTCTACCGGGTCGATGATTTCACCGACCCCTGGACCCAACCCGAAACCGTGCTGATGCTGCACGGCAACGCCGAGAGCAGCCTGTCCTGGTACGCCTGGGTTCCGGTGCTGGCGCGGCACTACCGTGTGGTGCGTCCGGACATGCGCGGTTACGGACAGTCGACTCCGATGCCGCGCGACTACGAATGGACCTTCGACCAGCTGATCGACGACTACTGCCGGCTGATGGACCATCTAAAGATCGAGCGCTTTCATCTCGTCGCGGCAAAAATCGGCGGTACCGTTGCCCGCGTCTTCGCCGGCCGCCGCCCGGAGCGCATGTTGTCGCTGACCGTTGTCGGCACACCACAGGCCAAACGCCCCGGCGCCGAACAGATTCCCGCGCTGATCGAGGAATATGAAACCCACGGCGCCGAACACTGGGCGCGCCGCACCATGGATGGCCGGCTCGGCGAACATTTTCCGGCGGAGGGCGTGGAATGGTGGACAAAATTCATGGGCCGCGCGCCGGTGTCGTCGCTGATCGGTTTCAACCGCGGCATCAACTACGCCGACATCCGTGCCGACCTGCCCAACATCAGTTGCCCGACGCTGGTGATCACGACAGAGGAAAGTGGCCTCGGCACGGTGGAGCGCACACGCGAATGGCAGCAGCAGATCGCCGATTCACGCCTGCTGGTATTGCCCGGCAAGTCGTACCACGTGGCGGCCAGTGATGCCGAAGCCTGCGCGCAGGCCACACTCGATTTCATCCGCAAAAACTCCCGCAAGGTCTGACATGGACAGAATGAAAGGCAAGGTCGCCTTCCTCACCGGCGCCGGCGCCGGCATCGCCAAGGCCACCGCCAGGGCTTTTGTGCGCGAAGGTGCAAAAGTGGCGTTGTTCGAACTGGACCGCAAGGCCGGCGAAGCTGCCGAAAAGGAAATCCGCGCCGAAGGTGGTGAAGCGATATTCATCGAGACCGATGTCACCAAGGATGCAGCGGTCAAAAGCGCAGTGGATGCCGTGATTGCCGCTTATGGCCGGCTCGATGTCATCATGAACTGCGCCGGCGGTTCGCTGCAGGAAGACAAACCGGTGCACCAGATGGATCTTGATGCCTGGCACAGGACGATTGCGCTGAACCTGCTGCATCCCTTTCTGTGCTGCCGCCATGCGATTCCGCACATGATCAAGGCCGGCGGCGGTTCCATCATCAACTTCGGCTCGCACCTCGGCACCAAGGGTTCCGAGAAGCCTGCGTATGCCGCCGCCAAGGGCGGGATCATGTCCTTCACGCAGACACTGGCGGCGCAGTACGTCGATTACAACATCCGTGCCAATGCCATCGCGCCGGCGATCGTGCGCACCGAACGTTCGATCAAACGCTGGGAAAACAAGGAATGGCTGTTTGCCGACAATCCGTCTCCGGCGGCGCGCGCCCGTATCACCATGCAAAAGCTGTATCCGTTTTCGGTCGGCGAACCGGAACACATCGCGGCGATTGCGGTGTTCCTCGGTTCTGATGAGTCGCGCATGCTGACCGGCATCACCATTCCCGCGGACGGCGGGCGTTCGTCCTATCTCAAGGTGGCAGCGGACTGAAGCCCGGTTCCCTTTCATCGCTTATTACTGTTGTATCTCTCGGAGGAGTTAACAATGAAATTTAAACAAATGCTTGGCCTGTCATCGGCAATTCTGCTCGGCATTGCCGCAACAAGCTGCCATGCCCAGGCCTATCCCGCCAAAACCATCCGCATGATTGTGCCCATTGCGGCCGGCGGTGGCACTGACACCATGGCGCGGCTGATTTCGCAAAAACTGGCCGAGCAGATGAACGTCACGGTGTTCGTCGACAACCGTCCCGGTGCCGGCACCGTCATCGGCACTGAATATTTTTCCAAGACGCCGCCTGACGGTTACACGCTGATGACCGTGGCGCCGGAATTTTCGATCCAGCCCAGCCTGCGCAAGGTGCCATACGACCCGATCAAGGATTTCAGTTTCATCACCCAGCTCACCTCGGGCCAGTATTTTCTGACCACACACCCGACGGTGCCGGTAAAAACAGCCAAACAGTTTGTTGCGCTGGTCAAGTCGCGTCCCGGGCAGGTGACCTTTGCCTCCTCCGGCAACGGCAGCGCCAACCATCTGGCCGGTGTGCTGTTCCAGCACATGACCGGCACCAAGATGATCCATGTGCCTTACAAAGGCGCTGGTCCGGCCGGCGTTGCCTTGCTCGGTGGCGAAATCGATTTCATGTTCAGCAATGTGGCCTCGGCAATTCCGTATGTGCGGTCAGGAAAACTGCGCGCCATCGCGTCCACCGGTGAAAAGCGCTCCGGTGTCACGCCCGACGTCCCGACCATCGCCGAATCGACGGTGCCCGGCTT
>CAMBCD010000379.1 GCA_945863085.1 Bordetella parapertussis | reverse complement strand
GGTCAAACACCCGTTCGCGCTCAGCGGGCGGGATGCCGGGCCCGGCATCGGCAACGTCCAGCGTCATGTGCACGCCGTCGCTGCGGGCGACAATACTGATGACATTGTTTTCAGGAGAAAATTTCACGGCATTGGACAAAAGGTTATCGAGCATGATGCGCAGCTTCTCCGGGTCAGCTTCCAGCGTAATGTCATCCACCTGCGGCGCAATGCGCAGCGCCCGGGCGCGCAGTGCGAGATTCTGGTCATCCACCACCCGTGCCACCACCCGCCGCACTTCGACCGGTGAAAAATGCAGCGCGCTGCGATGGAACTCCGCCGCGCCGTACGACAGCAGGTCTTCGATCAGCCGCTGCAATTCTATACTGCTGGCGCGCAGGATCCCGGCTACCTCCTGCTGCTCCGGCGTCAGCTTGCCCAGCGCCTCCTCGGACAGCAGCTCGGAGCCTTCGCGCAGCGCCGTCAGCGGCGTTTTCAGCTCATGCGACACCTGGCGCAGGAAACGGTTTTTCTGCTGCTCGAGCTCGGTCAGGCGATGGCGCAGCCATTCGATGCGGCGGCCGAGGAGCTGCAGGTCGCGCGGCCCGCTGACGCCGACCGGCGCGGAAAAATCCCCGCCGCCCATGCGCCGGATCGCCGCGTCGATCTGCCGGATCGGACGCGCAATCAGCACCGTGAACCCTGCCGCCAGCAGCAGCGCCACCGGCACCAGCGCCAGCATCTGCCACAGGGTGATTTGCTGCGCACGTGTCGCAGTTTCACCCATCACCTCGATTTCACGGTCAATCAGGCGGTCGCCGCGTTCGATGATGCCCTGCGCGCGGGCATCCAGCCGGACAAACTCCTGCGCGGCTTTTTTCAGTGCCGCCCCGTCGGTGGCCTCATTTGCGACAGTACCGCGCAGCATCGTGAATATGGCCATTTCGCTGTCGATGATGTCGTTCAGTGCGATGCGCTGCTCCTCGTCAAAAGGCAGGGCCGAAAATTCGCCCGCGGTCTGCAAAAACAGTTTTCGGTTGGTTTCATAGGCATCGAGCAGCGAACGGTCACCGAGGATCGCCATCTGCCGCGTGTTGCGCTCCAGCGCATTCAGCAGCTCCGCCAGCCGGCGGCTGGACTGCGTGGACTGCACGGCCTGCTGCACGGCACGCTGGCTGCGGTTGGCAAACTGGTTGATCGCCACCGCGTTGTTGACCAGCGCAAAAATCAGCGGCAATGCCACCATGGCAAAGCCGATGGCCAGCAGTTTTGGAAATGAATTGGGTTGCAGGAAACGCATCTGTCAGCCGGTGAAATGAGCCGGGAAATACGTTTTTCGGAACGGCAATCCGCAATAAACCGTGGCGCCGACCGGAATTACGCGCCTTGCTTGTTCTTGTCTTCGAGTGCCTTGATCAGGCCATCGACCCCGCCGCGACTGATTTCAGCGGCAAAGGTACCGCGGTAATTGATCACCAGGCTGGCGTTTTCGGCGACGATGTCGGTCACCTTCCAGACCTTGTCGGTCAGCGTCATGCGGTAATCGATGCTCAGCGGCTGGCGTCCCGGCTCACGGATGAGCGTGCGCACGGTGGTGTAATCATCGCCGGGCTTCATCTGCAGGGGCCTGACTTCCACCTTTCGCTCGACGTTGGCGGACTCCGCCAGCGCCGTGGTGTAGGTGCGCACCAGCAGCGTACGGAAGGCGCTTTCCAGGGACTTCTGCTGTGCCGGGGTGGCGTCGCGCCAGGATTTGCCCATGGCAGTCTGCGTCATCGAGCGAAAATCAAAATGCGGCAGCACTTTTTTCTCGGCGACGTCCTCCAGTGTCCGGCGATCCTGGTTCTGCTTGAGGATGGCCAGCACTTCTTCGACCGTGGTGCGTACCAGCACGTCGGGCGCAGTCTGGGCCCAGGCCGTGAATGCCAAGGTCGAGGTGATGACAAGGATGGTGATTGCAGCCAGTATTTTTTTCATATTGTTGTTTTCCCTTGCATAAGCTTGTTTGCAAGTCATTCGCACGATACCCGTCTTATTTACACGCTTTATGCCGGTCATCGCCATGACTTGTTCCACAAGTCTGACCGCGATATCCGGAAATCGTGCCAAAAATCACAAAATAATCCGTCGAAACAAAAGCTTAAGGTCTGGCGGGGGCACTTGAGAACGTCATGGGGCCTTGTTTCGTGTTTGTTATGATCAACACACAACACATCAACAAAGGCTCATCTTGAAACTGCTGCGCTACAGTCTGAAACACGAACCCCGCACGCTGGCCCGGCTCGGCGTGCTGATCACGCCCGACCGCATCGCCGACCTGCGCGCCGGTTACGCACTGCACCTGATGGAACGCGCCGGCAACCCCAAGGGCCGGGAACTCGCGGCCATTTACATGCCGCCGTACATCACCGAATTCCTGCACATGGGCGAACAGGCGTGGATCGCGCTCGCCGACGCCTACACCTACCTCACCGATCTGGCAGCCGTCCGGCCCGATGCGCCAGGGTTTCACGGCGAACCGCTGTTCCTGCCGCTCGCCGACTGCCGTATCTATGCGCCCATACGCCCGTCAAAGCTGATCGCCGTCGGCCGCAATTATCCGGGCTACACGCAGTTTCCGGGCAAGGCGGCGGGGAAAATTCCCGCGGGCTTCATCAAAACCCTTTCGGCCATCGTCGGCCCGGGACGCGACATCATCAAGCCGCGCATCACCCAGGCCCTTGATTGCGAAACCGAACTGGCGGTGGTGATCGGCAAAAAATGCAAAAACGTGCGTGAAGAAGACGCTTACGACGTGATCGCCGGTTACACCATCGTCAACGACATCACCGCGCGTGACCTCGGTGCGCTGGAGCGCCAGGCCGGCCACCTGTTCCTCGGCAAAACCCTGGACACCTTCGCGCCCATGGGGCCGTGGATGATCACCCGCGATGCGATACCCGACCCCATGCACCTGCGCATCCAGACCCGGGTCAACGGCGAAACCCGGCAGGACGGCAATACCAAAGACATGCTGTTCCCGATCCCGCAACTGATTGCCCACTTCTCGCAAATGACCCTGCGCCCCGGCGACATCATCGCCACCGGTTCACCCGGCGGCGGCGCGCTGTCGAATCCGGACTGGTACCTCAATGCCGGTGACGTCATCGAATCGGAGGTCGAGGGAATCGGCGTGCTGCGCAACGGCGTAGTGGACGAACCGGTCAGTTGACCGGCTTT
>CAMBCD010000378.1 GCA_945863085.1 Bordetella parapertussis | reverse complement strand
TGGATTTTGGACTGCTCTGAACTTCCTTGGAATGCTAAATGGTGGAGGCGGCGGGAATTGAACCCGCGTCCGCAAGCCCTCCACAGTCAGGACTACATGCTTAGCCTGGTTATTTGGAATTCGCCTCGCACCCGCCAGCCGGCAGGCTGATGTTTGGCTAGCCGCTTCGACGGATCCGCAGGGCTAAGCGACCAAACCCTGCAGAGGGGCTGATGTAAATGACACTGCACTCCCGAACAAGGTCGGCTTGCGCCTTCCCTGCTAAAGAGCCTGACCCATCAGCAGGTCAGTGCAGCGTCTCGCCGGTATTAGGCGGCGAGAGAATAACGCTCGTCGTTGGCGTGTAAAGAATTTCCAGCGGATTTACAAGGTGACTGGACCTTGGCATGCCCTGTGCTGCTTTGTAACCCACGTCGAAACCGGGTCGCCCCCATATTCCTTCAGATTGCGCCGCTCGGCCCAAGTTCAAGTGCCGACCTTGCGGTGGGCGATTATCGCATGGCGTTCCCACGCCGGGAATTATATATAAGTATTTGATTTTAAATTATATTTTCAATTTCTGCCGGGGTGGAGACTATGACGTCGGCTCCCCAGAGATCCGGACTGCTGCCGTTCAGGTAACCAAACCGTACGGCCACGGTGCGCATGCCGGCGGCGCGGCCGGCCTGGATATCGCGCTCATCATCGCCGACGTAGACGCAGGATTGAGGGGCGATATGGATGGCCGTCGCTGCGGCGAGTACTGGCGCAGGATGGGGTTTCATGTGGCCGGTAGTGTCGCCGCCGATGATGCAGGCGGCGCGCGTGGCGTAACCCAGCTGCTGCATCAACGGTTTGGCGAAACGTTCCGCCTTGTTGGTGACGATGCCCCAGGTGATGCTGCGTTGTTCCAGGCGATCGATGAGTTCTGCCATGCCCGGGAACAGCGCGGTGTCGCAACACAGGTTGTCTTCATAGATGCGCAGGAATTCATCGCGCATCGCCAGGTAGTCGGCATGCTCCGGGCCGATGCCGAAGCCGACACCGAGCAGGCCGCGCGCGCCCAGCGAGGTCACGCGACGGGTATCGGCCAGCGGCACCGGCGCCAGGCCGCGTGCTGCACGCATGGCATTCACGGCGCGGCCGAGGTCGGGCGCGGTATCGGCAAAGGTGCCGTCGAGGTCGAACAGGACGGCCGCGGTCATGACTGTGGCGCGCGGGCGCAGAGGATGTAATTGACGCTGGCGTCGGCTTCGAGGGCGTAGATTTTGCTGAAGGGGTTGTAGGTCATGCCGGTGATGCCGCTGATCTCAAGGCCGGCGCTGCGGCAGGTGGCCGACAGTTCCGAGGGCTTGATGAAGCGCGCATAGTCGTGGGTGCCGCGCGGCAGCAGGTTCAGGACGTATTCGGCGCCGATGATGGCGTAGAGGTACGACTTCGGATTGCGGTTCAGTGTCGCAAAAAACGCATGGCCGCCGGGTTTCAGCAGCGCGGCACAGGCGCGCACCGCCGATGCCGGATCCGGCACGTGTTCGAGCATTTCCATGCAGGTCACGACATCGAAGCTGTGCGGCGCTTCCTGCGCCAGGGCTTCGACGGCGATGTTGCGGTAGACCACGTCGAGTTTGGATTCCAGCAAATGCAGCTGCGCGACTTTCAGCGGTTTGCCGGCGAGGTCGATGCCGGTGACCCGCGCGCCACGTGCCGCCATGGCCTCGGCAAGGATGCCGCCGCCGCAGCCGACATCAAGCACGTTCTTGCCCTGCAGCGCCGCGATGCCGTCGATGTAATCCAGCCGCAGCGGGTTGATTTCATGCAGCGGACGGAATTCGCTCTCGGGATCCCACCAGCGGTGGGCGAGTTCGCTGAATTTTTCCAGTTCGGCGGGATCGACGTTGGTGTTCATCACGGACGTATTCTCGTTTGCCATTGCCGGGCTTTGCCACAGATCGCGGCTTCATCAAGGTTGGGCAGTTTACCGTCAACCAGCCGCCGTTCGCCGCCGACCCAGACATCGCTGACATGTTCGCGCCCTGCGGCATACACCAGGTGCGAAACTGGGTCATAACAGGGAGACAGTGCGGTCGCCGCCAGGTTCACTGCGGTCAGGTCGGCGAGTTTTCCCGGAACGATGGAGCCGATGCGCTCCTGCAGCCCCAGCGCACGCGCGCCGCCCAGCGTGGCGCATTCCAGGGCAGTGTGCACCGGCATCGCCGTCGCGTCTCCCGTGCTGCCTTTGGCTAGCAGCGCCGCCAGGCGCATTTCGCTGAACAGGTCGAGGCGGTTGTTGCTGGCGGCGCCATCGGTGCCCAGGCCGATATTGACCCCGGCCTTCAGCAGTTTTGCGACGGGTGCGATGCCGCTGGCGAGTTTGAGGTTGGACGACGGGCAGTGCGCCACCGAGCAGTCGTGGCGGGCGAACAACGCAATTTCGCGCTCATCCAGATGCACACTGTGTATGGCGATCAGCCCTGGTCCGAGCAGCCCGGCTTTTTCAAGTCGCATCAGCGGCCGCACACCGTGCTGCGCCAGGCTGTCGCTGATTTCCTGCGCGGTTTCGTGGATATGGATATGCACCGGCAGTTCCAGTTCGCCGGCATAAGTGGCGATTTGCGCGAAGGTTGCGTCCGACACCGTGAACGGCGCGTGCGGGGCGAGGCAGAACGACAGCAGCGCTTCGTCGCGCAGCGTGTCACGCAGGGCCATGCCCTTGGCCAGGTAATCTTGGGCGTCACTGGCATAGGCTGAGCGGAACTCGATGGCGATGATGCCCAGGGCGGCACGCATGCCTGCTCGCAGTGCGGCGCGGGCGGCGGCCTCCGGAAAAAAATACATGTCGTTGAAGCAGGTGATGCCTCCGCGCAGCATTTCGGCGCAGGCGAGCAGGGTGCCGTCGTATACAAACTCGTCGGAGACCAGTTGCGCTTCCACCGGCCAGATATGGTTCTGCAGCCAGTCCATCAGTGCCCTGTCGTCAGCCATGCCGCGCATCAGGGTCATCGCGGCGTGGGTGTGGAGATTGACCAGACCGGGGATCAGAGCATGATCGGGCAGGTGGACGCGGGGGGCGTCTGGATAGCGGATAGCGGCGTCGGCTGCAGGCAGCACGGCAAGGATGCGCTCGCCGTCGATGACCACGGCATGAGCTGCGAGCACCGTGTTTGCCGGTTCGACCGGAACTACCCAGCGCGGCTCAATGACGGTTGTTGAAGACATGTGGCGCGGCGACGTTGCTGATCAGGGAGAAGGATCG
>CAMBCD010000377.1 GCA_945863085.1 Bordetella parapertussis | reverse complement strand
AAAAATGTCCGGGGCCGCAAAGGTCACCAATACCGTATTTTTCGAGAAATCGGCCCGGCTGTTCGTGTTCGAGTTCGGCGCTTCCGACCAGGGCCGCAACATCGGTTACGACATCAGTACGCGCATGTGGCCCAGCCTCGCGGTGCAGTTGCCGGCATTCATCATCGGCTTGCTGGTCTATATCTCGTTCGCGCTGATGATGGCGTTTTTCCGCGCGACTTATCTGGATGTCTGGGGCGTGGTGCTCTGCGTGCTGATGATGTCGGTGTCGGGGCTGTTCTACATCATCGGTGGCCAGTTCATCTTCGGCAAGTTATGGAACCTGGTGCCGATCTCGGGCTACGACACGGGATTTGAAGCGATCAAGTTTCTCGCGCTGCCGGTGTTGATCGGCGTGATCAGCGGCATCGGCAGCAGCGCGCGCTGGTACCGCACCATATTCCTCGAGGAAATCAGCAAGGACTATGTACGTACCGCGCGCGCCAAGGGGCTGTCGGAAACGCGGGTGCTGTTCCGCCATGTGCTGCAGAACGCGATGATCCCGATCCTGACCGGCGTGGTGGTGGTGATTCCGCTGCTGTTCATGGGCGCGCTGATCACCGAATCCTTCTTTGGCATCCCCGGCCTCGGCAGCTACACCATAGACGCCATCAGCCAGCAGGATTTTGCGATTGTGCGGGTGATGGTGTTCCTCGGTTCCGTGCTCTACATCATCGGCCTGATCCTGACCGATATTTCCTACACGCTGGTCGATCCGCGGGTGCGTTTTTCATGATGTCCCCCGTTTTTCCTTTCCGCTTTGAGCTGTGGTGGAGCGATGCGCTGGTGTGGCTGCTGGTGCTTGCTGCCGCCGGCTTCGCGGCGTACACACGCAATCATCCGCATCTGCGTGCACCCTGGGCGCGGGTGGCGCGCAGTGCCAGCGGCATGGCGGCGGCGACCGTGCTTGCGGCGTTTGTGCTGGTGGGATTGATGGATTCCATACATTACCGCGCGGCGCTGCCGCCGCAGGGCGGCAAAACGGCTTATGCCACCGAAGTGCGCAGCCTGCTCGACCGCGTGCTTGAACCATTGCGCCTGACGCGTGAAAAAACCTATTCGGCGCCGCTGGCCACCCATCTCTACGCCAAGGAGACCGTGCAGCTGCAGGACGGCAGTGAGACGCGGGTATTTCCGCGGCTGCGCCATGGGGGTGCGCACCTGAAGGATCCGCAGGCCGACTGGTGCCGTGATGTTGCGCTCAAGGCATTCCGCGGCCTGGTCTTCGGCTTGCTGCTCTGGTTCGTCGCGATGATCGCTGTCTGCGCGGTCATGGCGCGCAGTCCGGACAGCAGCATCGAATCGCTGTGGCGCGAGGCCTGGGCGGGGCGCACTGCCGTGCCATGGCGAGCCGTGTTTTGCACGTTCGGCCTGTTGTGCGTGCTGATCGGCCCGGTGGCGGCGCTGGCGCCGTATTACCACGTGCTGGGCACCGACAAGGTCGGCCAGGACGTGCTGTACCAGGCGCTGAAGAGCATCCGTACCGGCCTGGTCATCGGCACGCTGGCGACGCTGGTGATGCTGCCGTTCGCGCTGGTGCTGGGCTTGATGGCGGGTTATTTCAAGGGCTGGATCGACGATGTCATCCAGTATGTCTATACCACGCTGTCGTCGATACCCGGTGTGTTGTTGATCGCCGCAGCGGTGCTGATGATGCAGGTTTACATCGAGAACCACGCCGAACTGTTCCCGACAACCGAAATCCGTGCCGACATACGTTTGCTGGCCTTGTGCGTGATCCTCGGCGTCACCAGCTGGACGGGACTGTGCCGGCTGCTGCGCGGTGAAGCGCTGAAGCTGCGCGAGATGGAATACATCCAGGCGGCGCATGCCTTCGGTGTATCGCACTGGCGCATCATGATGCGCCACATCACGCCCAATGTGATGCACATCGTGATGATTGCGCTGGTCATGGATTTCAGCGGCTTGGTGCTCGCGGAAGCAGTGCTGTCCTATGTCGGCGTCGGCGTGGACCCGTCGATGATCAGTTTCGGCACCATGATCAACAGCGCGCGGCTGGAAATGGCGCGCGAACCAATGGTGTGGTGGTCGCTGGCTGCCGCCTTTGTGTTCATGCTGACGCTGGTGCTGGCCGCCAACCTGTTTGCCGATGCAGTGCGTGATGCTTTCGATCCGAGGCTAATCGTCGGAGGGCGGGGATGAGCGCGCCGTTGCTGAAAGTGACCGGACTGACCACGCTGATCCATGGCGGTGTGGCGCCGGTGCGTGCCGTGGACGGCATTTCATTCGAGATTGCCGCCGGCGAGACCTTTGCACTGGTCGGTGAATCCGGCTGTGGCAAATCGATGACGGCATTGTCGATCATGCGCCTGCTGCCGGAGGCCGGCGAGATTGCCGGCGGCGTGATCGAACTGGCCGGCGAGAACCTGCTGGCACTGCCGGAATCGCGGATGCGCGATGTGCGCGGCCGGCGCGCGGCGATGATTTTCCAGGAACCGGGGCTGTCGCTGAATCCGGTGATGACCGTGGGCGCGCAGATTGCGGAAGCCGTGACCCGGCACACCGTATTGACCGGTGCGGCCGTGGAGGCGCGGGTGCTGGAACTGCTGGATGCGGTACGCATGCCGGATGCGCGGCGGCGCATGGCGGAATATCCCTTCCAGATGTCCGGCGGCATGAAGCAGCGGGTGATGATCGCCATCGCGCTGGCCTGCGATCCGGCCCTGCTGATTGCCGACGAGCCGACCACTGCACTGGATGTCACGGTGCAGGCGCAGGTGCTGGATCTGCTGTGCGAACTGCAGCGCAGGCGCGGCATGGCGATGCTGTTGATTACGCATGACCTCGGCGTGGTGGCGCAGATGGCGCAGCAGGTGGCGGTGATGTATGCCGGCGAAATCATTGAAACCGCACCGGTCAGCGCCTTTTTTGCCGGACCGGCGCATCCGTATTCACGCAAGCTGTTCGAATCCTTGCCCGATCGCGTCGGGCGCGGCAAAACCCTCGCCGCAATCCGCGGCACGGTGCCGACGCTGACGCGGCAGTTCGCCGGTTGCCGTTTTGCCGAACGTTGTGACAGCGCGCTGGTGCATTGTGCGGACACGATCCCGGCTTGGGGCGCGGTACGGGACGGACAGCGCGCGAAGTGCCACTTGTACGGCAGCGATGGGCAAGGAGTGATGGGTGAAGAGCGCAATGCGGAGTCACAGGAAGAACTTCACTCCCCACCCCTCA
>CAMBCD010000376.1 GCA_945863085.1 Bordetella parapertussis | reverse complement strand
CTATGTGCTGCCGCGACTGGATCCGATGATTTTCGCCGAGGGTTATGTGCCGGAGCCGGACTGGATGGACGATTACGAAAGCACTTCGCGCGACAATGCCAGGGCCTATCTCGCGCGGGCCGAGGTGTTGGCGGGAAAATCCAATGTGGCCTGCGCGACGCGCATGGCCAGTGCCGACCGGCCCTACAAGGAAATCATTGCCACCGCGCGGGCGCGTAATTGTGACGCCATCGTGATGCCGTCACGCGGCCGCAAGGGTTTGACCGCGGTCCTGCTCGGCAGCGAGACCATGGAGGTGCTGACCCGCTGCACCCGTCCGGTTATTGTTGTCCGCTAAGATTGTCCGTCAAGTTTCAAAACACAATTACTTGCCGGGACCGGTCGATACGGCCGCAGACAGTTCGGCGGCAGGCGGCGCATCATTTGGCGCCCGGGCCTCACCGGTCGGCAGACTGATGCGGCATTCCCGGAAAATCTGCAATTTGCAGTCGCGGCATACCGCGGCATCAAGTTTTTTGTAGATTGCCGCAATCGCGTTGCGTTTCACCGGAAACATGTTCTCTTCACCGATGTCATTCATGTATCCGCCACGGCGCAGCAGGCCGACGACCTCATCCTTGAGACGGTAGAAGTACAGCCCGCCGCCAAGCCGCCGCCGGCGCTTGGCCTCGTGCGCCAGCAGTTCGGCACCTGCCACGTCGACGACGTTGATACCGCTGGAGACAATCAATATGTGTTTCTGCGTGCTCTGCGCGCCAATCCGGTGCAGCATCTGCTGCATGTGATCAACAGCCCCGAAAAAAATCGAACCATTGACGCGCAGGCATTTCACCTGCGGGCAGTCCGGCAGCCCCGTGTCGGCGGAGTAGTGGTAACTGCCTTGCTCGGGATCCGGCTTGACGTCGAGGATCACCGGGTGCGAGGTGCGTTTCAGATACAGCATCAGCGACAGCAGGACTCCGGTGTAAATCGCGAATTCCAGCTGCACGAACAGCGTGGCCAGCAGCGTGACGGCGAGCACGACGCTCTCCGACAGGCTGGTGCGGATGATGTTGCGCATTTGCGGGATGTCGATCAGCCCCCAGGCCACCATGAACAGGATGCCCGCCATGGTCGGCACCGGCAGGAACTGTACCAGCGGCGCCACCAGCAGCACGATGATCAGCAGGAACACCGCAGAGAGGACCGCGGCAAGGGGGGTGCGCGCGCCCGCCTCGTAGTTGACGCCGCTGCGGTTGAAGGAGCCGCTTGAGGCATAAGCCGAGAAAAAACTGCCGGCGAGGTTGGACAGCCCCTGGCCGATGAATTCCTGGTTGCCATCGATGCGCTGTTCCGAGCGCACCGCGATGGCACGGGCGATCGACACCGCTTCGGTCAGGCCGAGCATGGTCACCGCCACGGCAATGGAGGCCGTCTTGCGCAGTGCCTCAAGAGAAAAATCCGGCGCTTCAAAGTGGGGAAATATCCCGGACAGCGCCTTGACGGTTGCAATCTGTGCCTGTGCGTCCAGTTGCGGGATCAGGCCCAGCGCGAGGGTGTACAGCGTGCCGGCGATCATCGCCACGATCATGTACGGCAGCCGGGGGTAACGGCGTTTCACGAAAATGCCGACCAGCAGCGTGATCATGCCCACTGAGGTGACATACCAGTTGATGTCGTCCAGACCGTACAGGGTCTGGCGCAGGGTTTCTGCAAACGAGATGCCGCGCGGCATCGGAATGCCGAAGAAATGCGTCAGCTGCGTGCTGATGATCAGCAGGCCGGCGCCGGCGGTGAAGCCGAGGACCACGGTATGCGAAATGAAGTTGACCAGCGCGCCCATGCGGGCGAGGCCCATCGCGAGCTGGAATACGCCGGTGAGGAAGGTCATCATCAGCACCAGCCGGATATATTCCGGTGTACCGGGTTCGGCGACGCCGCTCATGGTGGCGTAGATCACGATGGAAATCGCAGTGGTCGGTCCGGAGACCAGGTGCCAGCTGGAGCCGAACAGGGCGGCAATGATCGCCGGGATCATGGCCGCGTAGAGGCCGTATTCCGGCGGCAGGCCGGCAATGGTCGCGAAGGCGACGCCCTGCGGCAATACGACGACCGCACCGGTCAGTCCTGCCAGCGCGTCGGCGCGCATGGTCTGGCGGTTGACCATCGGCCACCAGAGCAGGAACGGAAATAACCGGCCGGCGAACTGCAGCAGTTCGGGACGGGAGCGGAATAAAAACTTCAAGGGCTTTCCCGGGACAATGATTTTCATTATGGGTCATCGCCGCCGGGTTGGCCAATCAGCCAAATTTGCCCGGCAATCAGCGAATTTTTTGGGCTATAATCGGCGCCCTGCATCGTTCAAAAAAGGAAAGAGCGCCTTCATGATACGGTTAACTGCAATTTGCCTCGCAATCGGAATGGCACTGGCCCCGGGTTTTGCCCAGGCAGCCGAAGGCAACCCGTCGGCAGGCAAGAACAAGTCCGCGATGTGTGCCGGTTGCCACGGCATTCCCGGTTACAAGACCGCATTCCCCGTCACTTACAGCGTGCCGAAACTCGGCGGCCAGCACGCCGCCTACATCGTCAAGGCGCTGCAGGGCTACAAGAACGGCGACCGCACGCACCCTTCGATGCGCGCGGTCGCAGCCGGACTGACGGACCAGGACATGGCGGACGTTGCCGCTTACTACGCAACGACTGCAGTCCAGTCGGCGTCGAAATAACGGGATTCAGGGGATAGTGATGAAAAAACTGCTTTGGATAGCCGGTTGCGCGGCGCTGATCGCCAGCGGCCCTACTTTGGCTGCCAATCCTGCCGCGGGCAAGGAAAAATCCAAAACCTGTGCTGCCTGCCATGGACCGGACGGCAACAGTGCGGCGCCTGATTTTCCACGCCTTGCCGGGCAGAACTATGACTACCTGGTAAAAGCACTGGCTGAATACAAGGCGGGCGAACGCAAAAACGCGATCATGGCGCCCCAGGCCAGCAATCTGTCGCGGCGCGACATCGAGGATCTGGCTTCTTTCTACTCGCGTCAGCCGGGGCTCACGGTCAAATACTGAGCACCTGCCACGCCAAAAAACGCGCCGCATCACGGCGCGTTTTTTTTACGTCGTTTTTTGGCGGAACTCACACAAATCGTTGATCGGGCACTCGCCACAGCGCGGTTTGCGTGCGACGCAGATATAACGCCCGTGCAGGATCAGCCAGTGGTGGGCGTGCAGTTTGAATTCTGCCGGTACCACCTTCAGCAG
>CAMBCD010000375.1 GCA_945863085.1 Bordetella parapertussis | reverse complement strand
CCTAGGGCCTGTTTTATGAGTGCGACGGCGGCGATTTGGCCCCATGCCGTCCGTCGTCGCACAGCGTGCGTTCACAAAACGCACCGCGCGATCTTTTTATTTCTTTACGAAAAATTCCATCTTCACGCCAGCCAGTTCAATGACGTCATGATCCTGCAGGGGCTGCGCCTGGGCATCGATCATCTTGCCGTTGATGATCGGGAACTTCGCGCCTTCAACATGGGTAATGAAATAACCCTGCGGACGCCGCGTGATCACCGCCACCTGGAGGCCGGGTTTGCCCAGCGTGGTCAGGTTCTTGACGAGATCAAGCTCCTTGCCCGCGCTGGGGCCGGTCAGGATCTGCACCGCCGCGAGAGGCTGTGCATCCGCGGGTTTGGCCGGTGCAGCGGCTGGCGCTGGGGTGACAGCCGGAGCAGGTGCTGCGGCCGCGGCGGCCGGTGCCGGGGATGCGGGTTTGGCTGCAGGCGGCACGGGCCGCGGTGTGGGCGGTGGCGTCGAGGGCTTGGGCGGGGGAGCCGGTTCATTGACCGGTTTGGCGGGAGCGGGCGCAGCGGCCGCCGCTTTCGGCGGCGCGCGCAGGATCATCGTTTTCTCGAAATCCTCGTTGCCGCCGCCAGCCGCCGGCGCTTCGGCGACATATTTCAGCTTGTATTTGCCGATCTCGATCACATCGTTGTTCTGCAGGATGTGTTTCTTGATCGGATTGCCGTTGACCAGGGTGCCGTTGGTCGAGCCCATGTCCTCAAGAAAAGAATCGTTGAGGATGGTCACGATGCAGGCGTGCTCGCCGCTGACCGCCAGATTCTCGATCTGGATCTCGTTGGAAGGTTTGCGCCCGATCATGATCCGCTCCTTGTCGAGAGGAACTTCGCGGATCAAAGAGCCTTCAAGAGAAAGTATCAACTTCGCCATAGTAGTATCCCCGTTGCTTATCTGAGCCAGGACTTCAACCGGTCAACCAACCCGGCGCGAGCCGGAAAACTCTTCAGCACACGCACCAGAATAACCGAAACATTGTCACGCCCGCCATTGTCGTTCGCCTGCTGCACCAGTTGTGCGGCAGCCAGGGGCAGATTGGCCTGCAGCGACGCCAGCGTCAACTCCATGTCCTCATCGGTCACCATGTCATTGAGACCATCGGAACACAGCAGGTAGATATCACCGACCTGCACCGGATAACTGTGAACCTCGGCCTCGACTTCCGGGTCGATGCCCACCGCCCGCGTCACCAGGTTCTTGTTCTGGGAGTGGCGGGCCTGCGCCTTGGTGATCAGGCCACTGTCGATCTGCTCCTGCAGCAGCGAGTGGTCCCGGGTGACCTGCTCGAGCTTGTTTCCACGAAAGCGGTACAACCTTGAATCGCCGATATGCCCGACCACCAGCGAGTTGTCATGCCACAGCGCCACGACCAGCGTGGTGCCCATGCCGGCGTATTGCGCCTGATTTTGTGCCGCCTGGAAAATCGCATTGTTGGCGCGCACCGCATGTTCGCCCACCAGGCGTTCCGCAGTCGCAGCATCGATTTCGCCGCCGGCCTCCGCCAGCGCCTTTTTCAGTTCCGCGCTGATCATTGCCACCGCAATACCGCTGGCCACCTCGCCGGCATTGTAACCGCCCATGCCGTCGGCGAGCACGGCCAGGCCGGTCGCGGCGTCGGCCGAAATACTGTCCTCGTTATGCGACCGCACCATGCCCGGGTGGGTGGCAGTCGTGATTTCGATGACGTTGGACAAGTCGTTCATTCAGGGCCTCAGGATACAGCGGTATTTGGTTGGGGTTTGGGTTTGGCCACCAGTGTACCAAGGCAAAGCCGGATGGCCTTGGCCATCTGCTCCCCGTTCTGGTAGCGCTGGTCGGGGTCCTTGGCCAGCGCCTTGTTGGTGACCGCCGCCACGCAAGCCGGCAACTCCGGCTTTACCTTGCGGATATCAAGATGGGCTTCGTTGGCGATCTTGAACATCAGCTGCGCCATCGATTCGCCCTGGAACGGCAGGCTACCGCTCAACATCTGGTAGAGCATGACGCCCAGCGAAAACAGGTCGGAGCGCCCTTCCACTTTTTTGCCGGCCAGTTGCTCCGGCGACATGTAGGACGGCGTGCCAAGCACCATGCCGGTCTTGGTTTTGGAAGAATCGGTCACCCGTGCAATGCCGAAGTCGGTCACTTTCGGCGTATCGCTTTCCGGCTCGTACATGATGTTCGCCGGCTTGATGTCACGATGCACGACGTTCTGCAGATGGGCGTAACCCAGTGCTTCGGCGACGCGGGCAACAATCGACAGCACCTGCGGCACCGGCAACAGCGTATCGGCTTTGGTAAACGGCGCCAGATCGCGGCCCTTGAGGAACTCCATCGCAATGTACGCCAGATCGTGTTCTTCTCCGGCATCGTAAATGGTGACGATGTTGGGGTGGGTCAGGCGCCCGGCGGTTTCAGCTTCACGGAAGAAACGCTCCTTGACCTCGATCAGCTCATCACCCTCGAACTCCTGCGACAGCGCCATGGTCTTGATCGCCACCACGCGGCCGATCTTCGGATCCTTGCCGAGGTAAACCACACCCATCGCACCCTTGCCGAGTTCTTTCTCGATCTGGTAGCGGCCAAGCATCGGTTTTTCCATGCCGCCGCCGGCAAGCATCATGGTGCCGCCGGGATGGCCCTGGGCACCGCCAAGGATCACCGTCTCGGACAGCGCCTTGGCGCGGGTAAGCCGTTGCTCGAGGTCGCGGAACTTGGGATTGAATTCCGCCATGTATTGGAACACTGACTCGGCCTTGTTGAACTGCCGCTTGCGTTCGAAATCCAGCGCCAGCGCATACAGATTTTCCATCAAGGGATCAGCCAGCGGACATTGCCGGAATTTGTCCCAGGCCAGATCGAGCTGCCCCTGGGCCTGGTAGGCAATGCCCAGCATGCGGTTGGACTCCGCGGACTCGGCATCGGATTTTTCCTTGCCGCGTTCGGTCACCAGGAAGCGTTTGGTGGTCAGTGCTGCATAACCCACCGCCAGCAGTGCCACCGAAGCCATCAGCTGGATCCAGGTCAGCTGCGTCACCATCAGACCGAAATGTGTACCGAGCAGAGCCACACCGATCGCCAGGCTGAGCAGCGCGGCGACTCCAGCCTTCAGGTGCGGCAACACGACGATCAGGTACAGCGCCACCAGCAGAAAGACCCCGAGCTGCACCCAGATGCCCCAGGACGGCGTGACAAAAAAATGTTCGCCGAGGATGCTCGATA
>CAMBCD010000374.1 GCA_945863085.1 Bordetella parapertussis | reverse complement strand
GATCCTCGACTCGCAGGATCAGCTGGCGCTGGTCAAACGCCTGATGCGGGCGATGAACATTGACGAAGAGCGTTATCCGCCGCGTCAGGCGCAGTGGTTCATCGCTGCGCAAAAGGAAGAGGGTAAACGCGCCGACAAGGTTGAGCCGTACGATGATTTTTCGCGGCGCATGGTCGATGTTTATGCCGAATACGACCGCCAGTGCCAGCGCGAAGGGGTGGTCGATTTTGCCGAGCTGCTGCTGCGTTCCTATGAACTGCTCGCGCGCAACGACCATCTGCGTGAACACTATGCCGGCCGTTTTCGCCATATCCTGGTCGACGAATTCCAGGACACCAACCGTCTGCAGTACCGCTGGCTGCAATTGCTGGCGGGGCAGCACAACGCGATATTCGCGGTCGGCGACGATGACCAGTCGATCTACGGCTGGCGTGGCGCGACGACGGCGAACATGCAGGACCTGCAGCGCGATTTCCATGTCGAAAAAGTCATCAAGCTGGAGCAGAACTACCGCTCGCATGGCAACATCCTCGACGCCGCCAATGCGCTGATCGGACACAACCGCAAGCGCCTCGGCAAAAGCCTGTGGACGGCGGACGCCAAGGGCGAACCGCTGCGGGTGTTCGAGGCCGCCACCGATTTCGAGGAGGCCGCCTACGTCGTCGATGAAGTGCGCAGCCTGCGCAACGAAGGCACGCAGCTTGCCGACATCGCTGTGCTTTATCGTTCCAACGCGCAGTCACGGGTCATCGAACATGCCTTGTTCACGGCGGGCATGCCGTACCGCGTTTATGGCGGATTGCGCTTTTTCGAGCGCCAGGAAATCAAACATGCGCTGGCTTACCTGCGGCTGGTTGCCAACCAGGAAGACGACGGCGCACTGCTGCGCATCATCAATTTCCCGACGCGCGGCATCGGCAACCGCAGCCTCGAACAATTGCAGGGCATGGCGAAAGAAGCCGGCATGAGCCTGTGGGCAGCAGCCTGTGCCAATACGCTTTCAGGCAAGGCTGCGTCGAGCATCGCTGCTTTTGTGAAACTCATTGAGGCGATGCGCAGTGCCACCGCCGGCCTGCCCTTGCCGGAGGTGATCGGCCATGTCGTCGAACACAGCGGACTGAAAACGTATTACCGCAACGAGAAGGAAGGCGCGGACCGCATCGAGAACCTGGATGAATTGATCAATGCCGCCGCGGTGTTTGTCGATGAACGCGCGACCTGGGTGCCGGCGGAAGGGGCTCCCGTTGAAGTAACAATAAACGACGCGGGCGTAGAAGCTCCGCCCGAAAACACGGACGACCTCACGGCTTTCCTCGCGCATGCTGCGCTGGAAGCCGGCGAACACCAGGCGCTGGCCGGCGCCGATGCGCTGCAGCTGATGACGGTGCACTCGGCCAAGGGCCTGGAATTCCACGCGGTATTTGTCACCGGCCTGGAAGAGGGCCTGTTCCCGCATGAAAACAGCATGACCGAAGCCGACGGCGTCGAGGAAGAGCGCCGCCTGATGTATGTCGCGCTGACGCGGGCGCGGCGCAGGCTTTATTTGTTATTGGCGCAAAGCCGCATGTTGCACGGCCAGACGCGTTACAACGTGCCGTCGCGGTTTTTCCAGGAATTGCCGGAAGCGCTGCTGCAGCGGGTGAACCACGTGCGGCAGGCGTCGACTTCAAGTTCCGCTTATGCGCGCCAGCTGTCGCCGTCCTACGGTCCGGCGCGCGCCGGGACTCGTGGTGCTTCCACCGCACCGGTGATGCCCTCGCACAATTCGCCCTGGCGCATCGGTCAGGCGGTGACCCACGCCAAGTTCGGCGCCGGCGTGATCGTCAACGCCGAGGGTGGCGGCAACGATGCGCGGGTGCAGGTGAATTTCCGCGATTCGGGGTTGAAGTGGCTGATGCTCGAGTACGCGAAACTGACGCCTGTATAAAATATCAATAAAATCAATTACTTATAATAGTTTCAGGGGTTCGGCGCTTCCGATGTCGCCGCCGGCGCCGCAGGTGCTACCGGGAAGATGTCCTTGTAACTTGCGTAGATCGAACACGCCAGCACCGGCAGCAGCACGATCAGTCCGAGCATCAGCGGAATCGACGCAATGAGGCCCAGCACCAGCGTGGCGACGCCATAAATCAGCAGCGGCATGGTGTTGCGCAGGCAGGCGGTGTACGACATTTTCATCGCTTCGACGGGCGGCCTGTTGTGGAACACGATCAGCAGCGGCGCGAACCAGACTGCCATCAATACCGGGATGAATACCGCCATGCCCACGACCATGCCCAGCAGCAGGCCACGGATCGCCACCTGCATGGTCTCGATATCGACGCCGGTTTTTCCCATCAATGCCGGCAGTGCGGTGCCGCCGGCGACAGCGAACACGATGCCAACCGCAACGATGTTGCCGACCAGGTAAATGCCGCCGACGGTGATCAGCGGACTGGCGTGGGTTTTGAAGGCGGCGAACAACTGCGCAAACTCGGGTTCGCCATCTTCATCGGTGGTGCGGCAGGCCAGCATCAGTCCGGCGAAAAATACCGGCGACACCAGGTGGATCGCCAGCGGGCCGATCAGCGGCAGGGCCAGGGAGGCAAACCAGATCACCACCATGACCATGATCAGCGCAATCCAGGTCAGCGGTTGTTTGCGGAAAATCCGGAAACCTTCAACGATCCATTCCCAGCCCCGGCCGGCGGCTGCGGTGCGTATTTCCATGGTGTTTCCCTCCCTTGCGCCGATTATAGGTGTGGTTCTTGGTCTTCTTGCCCGCGAATTTAACCAGTCAGCACCGGCAGCGTGTCTTCTTCCCGGATGCGCAGCTCAAGGATGCGGCGGAAGTGGCCCGGATCCTTGGCATGGGTCAGTTCGCCGGCGCGCGGCAGATGGAAATCGTAGAGCCGCGACACCCAGAAGCGCAATGCTGCGGCGCGCAGCATCACCGGCCAGGCGCCGCGTTCGACTGCGGTGTAAGGGCGTACCGCCGCATAAGCATCAAGCAGCGCGCGTGTGCGCGCGGCATCCAGAGCGCCGTCCGCAGCGCTGCACCAGTCGTTGACGGTGATCGCGATGTCGTAGAGCAGCACGTCGGTGCAGGCGAAATAAAAATCGATGACGCCGGCCACCCGGTCGCCCGCGAACAGCACGTTGTCGCGGAACAGGTCGGCGTGGATCGCGCCGCGCGGCAGGTCCGAAAAACGGTATTGCGACTGGAAACGCACTTCGTCCTGCAGCAGCGCGGCTTCGGGCGCCGGCAGGAAGGGC
>CAMBCD010000373.1 GCA_945863085.1 Bordetella parapertussis | reverse complement strand
GCCAACCCCAAGCGCTCCGGCGAACTCGCTCGCAACGTCGCCGTCGCCCTGCGTTTCAAGCAGAACCAGGGCAAGCCGGAGATGCCGCAGGTCGAGAAGGAAGTGCTGGCGCCGAATTACGACCGGGTGCGCGGCGGCAATCTGCACCTCGCCAACAACGCCCGTGATCAGGGCTGGCCGCATCCGGCCCTGTATCTGCGCGCTGCCCTGCCCGACCGCGTCGATGTGATGGAGCAGGTGATTGCCGACGGCGACCGTGTCGGGCTGCTGTTTCGGGTCACCGGCACCCATACCGGCAATTTTTTCGGCATCCCGGCGACCGGCAAACGGATCGATGTTTATGAGGTCGCGCTGCTGCGCATCGTCAACGGCCAGATGGTCGAGGGCTGGTACATGATGGATGAGGCGGAACTGCTGCGGCAGCTGGGCGCAAAGCTGCCGCCGCGTCCGGACGGCCGGTTGATTGCGCCGCCGCTGCCGCAGACCGACGATGCGCCGACGTTCATCAAAAAACTGGAGGCGCAACCGGCACTGACCGCGCTGGCGCGCAACAAACTCACCGCGGCACGCACACGGTTGTCCACGCAGACCAAGGAAGGGCTGGCCGCGAGCCATCACAACCTGCGCTATGGTTTTGAGCACACGCGTGCTTACAGCAAGGCGCATGGCCACGGCGAACTGAATCTGAATGCGGCCTTTGCCGAGCGGCGTTACGGGCTGGATGTGCTGCTTGCCGAGGGTAATCAGGTGTGGCTGCGTTTCAACGTCAACGGCACGCACAGCGGTCCGTTCTGCGGCATCGCGCCCACGGGTGCGCGCATGGGCGTCAACGCCGTGGCGATGCTCAATTTTGACGATGCCGGCAATATCACCAGCAGCTGGACCTTTGCCGATGAACTTGGCGTGTTGCTGCAGCTGGGGCGGCCGAACCTGTTGCTGGAATAAATAAAAATACAATAAAAACAATGCATTATGAGCATTTCGGGCTGAAATGTAGTTAAGTTATCAAAGGTTAGTGTTTTTTACTAACTTATAGTAATCTTTATATATATGGATCCAAGAACAAACCCGTATGCCCCCGGCGCAGGCACTCAACCACCAGAGTTGGCCGGACGCGACGAGATCATTGAACGAGCGTCGATTGCGCTCGACCGGTTTCGTGGTGGTCTGGCCGCGCGCAGCTTGTTGCTGGTTGGGTTACGCGGCGTAGGCAAAACTGTTTTGCTGACAAGGATCGCGCAGGAGTCGGAAGCCAAGGGTTTTGTAGTGGTGATGATGGAGGCACCGGAAAAGCGTTCGCTGCCTGCTTTGTTGATTCCGCACTTGCGAGCTGCATTACTGAGACTGGACCGGATTGCCGCTGCCGGTGATATGGCTCAAAAGGCCTTGAAGGCTCTTGGCGGTTTTGTTGGCGCAATGAGAGTCAAATATCAGGATATTGAATTCGGAATTGATCTTGGCAGTGAGCCTGGGATTGCTGATTCGGGCGATCTGGAGCATGACCTGATTGATCTTTTTGTGGCAGTCGGCAGGGCGGCTCATGAAAAGAAAACCGCGGTCGTATTTTTCATCGACGAACTGCAATATGTTGAAGAAGAACAATTCGCTTCGCTGATTACAGCCTTGCATAAATGCGCGCAAAGCCAGCTGCCAGTTGCGCTCATCGGCGCCGGGCTTCCGCAGTTGGTGGGACGTGCGGGCCGTGCCAAGTCTTATGCGGAGCGACTTTTTGAGTATCCGGAGATCGGGCCGCTTTCTGCCGAAGAGGCCAAGAAGGCGCTTGTGGCGCCGGCAAAAGAACTGGGCGTCGAATATGAAGCTGCAGCACTAAAGGAAATTCTGGCGCAGACGGGGGCTTATCCTTACTTCCTGCAGGAATGGGGAAAACACAGTTGGTATTGTGCGCAGCAATCGCCGATTACGCGAGAGGACGTGATTGCGGCGACGGGATTGGCGATATCGGAGCTGGATGCCAGTTTTTTCAGGGTCAGGTTTGACCGGTTGACCCCCGGGGAAAAGAAATACCTGCGCGCCATGGCGGAGTTGGGTGCCGGCCCGCATCGTTCTGGTGATATCGCGCATATCCTGAACAAGGAGGTACAGACGGTTGCACCAACCCGGGCCACCTTGATCAGCAAGGGCATGATCTACAGCCCTTCCCATGGAGATAACAGCTTCACTGTGCCGTTGTTCGATGGTTATCTGAAGCGTGTCATGCCGGAAATGTCGCGTTAGAAGAAGCCCAACGGTTATTTCCGAGCCGGCGAGTTAATAAACGGAATACAAGGGAATGTTCCACTGTTCGCAGCATGCACTTAAACCATCTATCGGAGGTGCGCAATGCACAAGACTAGAACAGGCGTGGCCGTAGTTACCGTATTGCTGGCATTGGGCGCGCAAGCGGCCCAGCCCAGCCCCGACATGTCGTTTTTTGTGACCAGTGCGGGTCCCGGCAAGGGCGCGGACCTCGGTGGACTCGCCGGCGCCGACCGGCATTGCCAGCAGCTTGCGGCCGCGGCGGGGGCGGGTAAAAAACAATGGCGCGCTTACCTGAGTACGACGGCTGCCGGCGGCGCCCCGGCCGTCAACGCGCGCGACCGCATCGGCAAGGGGCCGTGGCACACCTTTGAAGGGCGGCTGGTGGCGCGCAATCTCGATGAACTGCATGCGCTGAACAGCATCAACCGCATGACTGCGCTGACCGAGAAGGGCGACAAGGTCAACGGCCGCGTCGAAGTGCCGAACCCCCACGATATCCTCCCCGGCTCCAAACCCGACGGCACGGTCGCCACCGGCGACAAGGACACCACCTGCGGCAACTGGACCAAAAGCGGTGAAGGTTCCGCCATCGTCGGCCACCATGACCGCTGGGGCCTGCGCGATGACGAGCCGGCGCGGTCGTGGAATTCCTCGCATCCCTCGCGCGGCTGCAGCCAGGACAATCTGAAAGCCTCCGGCGGCGCCGGCATGTTTTATTGTTTTGCAGCAAATGCGCGCTGAATATCGCGCTTCACGCAGCGCGGATCATCCGGCCGGGCTTTATGCCCGGCTTTTTTGTGCTGCTCAGTCGACCCTGGCGCCGGTGGCCTTGATGATTTTGCCGAATTTTTCCGTTTCGGTTTCGATGATCTTGCGGAATCCTTCCGGCGTACTGGTGACCGCTTCGAGCCCCAGGTTGGCGTAACGCTCGCGAACGTCGGGCAGCGCGTGGATGCGGACCATCTCGGTGTTGAGGCGCGCGATGATCGGCGGCGGCGTGCC
>CAMBCD010000372.1 GCA_945863085.1 Bordetella parapertussis | reverse complement strand
TGGGTGGTGATGACGATTTTTTTGATGTCACTGATCCGGTCTTTCACCTGCGGGTGCAACTGGACTGCGCATTCCACCGCGGTCTGGGCATGGAATTCCGCCGGGAAGGAAATCTTGAACAGCACGTTTTCCATCACGTACGAGCCGTAGCTGCGGGTGAACTTGAAGGATTTGCCCTTGAACAGCACGTCGTAGAAACCCCAGCCTTTGGCCGACAGTCCGGAGGGATAACCCATCTCGCCCTTCGCCGCCATCAGTGCCAGGCGCACTGCGCGGCTGGTGGCGTCACCTGCGGCCCAGGATTTGCGCGAACCGGTGTTCGGCGCGTGGCGGTAGGTGCGCAGCGACTGGCCGTCGATCCAGGCGTTCGATACGGCGTTGATGGTTTCGTCGCGGCTGAGTCCCATCAGGCTGGATATGACTGCCGTGGAAGCGACCTTGACCAGCAGCACGTGGTCGAGGCCGACGCGGTTGAAACTGTTTTCCAGCGCGATCACGCCTTGGATTTCATGGGCCTTGATCATGCCGGTCAGCACGTCGCGCATCAGCAGCGGCTTTTTGCCGTTGGCCACCGCCTGGCGCGACAGGTAATCGGCCATCGCAAGGATGCCGCCGAGGTTGTCGGAAGGATGCCCCCATTCCGCGGCGAGCCAGGTGTCGTTGAAGTCGAGCCAGCGGATCATGCAACCGATGTTGAACGCGGCCATCACCGGGTCGAGCTGGAAGGAAGTGCCCGGCACTTTTGCGCCGTTGGCCATGGTTGCGCCCGGCACCACCGGGCCCATCAGCTTGGTGCATGCAGGATAGGACAGTGCCTCGAAGCCGCAGCCCAGAGTGTCCATCAAACACAGCCTGGCGGTGTTGTAGGCCTCGGCGCTGCTGATCTTCGCCTTGGCGGCGTAATCGGCGATGTCGGTGATGACCTTGTCGGGTTTGGGGCGGACGTTGGAGATGTGGCTGGACATGTTTTATCAGACTGAAAGGATTATTAAGGGTGCCTGTGCTGCAGAACTTAATGGGGCGCCACGGCGAGCTGTGATTCGAGCACGCCGGCTTGCCCTGTTTTTTCGTCCATCATCTGCAATTGGCTGCGTGCCTGCCATAGTCCCATTTTGACCTCCTGCCAGACATAGTAAATTTTTCCGGCAATGGCTTCGAAGTCGAGAACTGAATCGTTTTCAGTCTTCGATATCAGGCGGTGCTTGCCGGGTTCAAGTTCGGCGTACAGGTAGGTTTTGGAGGCGGTGTCGCCAAGGATTTTGCCGTCGAGAAGCATCGTCATCTTCAGGGCTGCGCCAAAAGTTTCATTTCTGTAAACGTATAGCGCCGCCTTGTCTTTCGGCGGTGTAAAGGTTTTAAGTTTTGCGTCGACCTGAGAGTCACCCATCTGGACTGATGCGCAACCGCTCACGATCAGCATGCATAGTGCCGCAAATATTTTTTGCATGATCTCCCCCTGTAATTAACGTTAGTGCTGCTGTCGCGATGAACTGTTGTGGTCATTTCTTTTTCTGGTTGCCGCGCTGTGCCAGCGGCACAAACCTGCGGTTTTCCGGCCCGGTGTAAACCGCGGTGGGACGGATGATCTTGTTGTCGATGCGCTGCTCGATGACATGCGCCGACCAGCCGCTGGTGCGGGCGATGATGAACAGCGGCGTGAACATCGCCGTCGGCACGCCCATCCTGTGGTACGACACCGCGGAATACCAGTCGAGATTGGCGAACATTTTTTTCTCGCGCATCATCACGGTTTCGATGCGCTCGGCGACGTCGAACATGCGCATGTCACCGACTTCCTTCGACAGCTTGCGCGCAACTTCCTTGATCACCTTGTTGCGCGGGTCGGCGATGGTGTAGACCGGGTGGCCGAAACCGATGACTACTTCCTTGTTGGCGATGCGGGTGACGATGTCGCTTTCCGCGGCGTCCGGTGTTTCGTAGCGGTTCATCACCTCGAAGCCGACTTCATTGGCGCCGCCGTGCTTGGGGCCGCGCAGCGCGCCGATGCCGCCGGTGATCGCCGAATGGTTGTCGGAGCCGGTACCGGCGATGACGCGGCAGGTGAAGGTCGAGGCGTTGTATTCGTGCTCGGCATAGAGGTTCAGCGAGGTATGCATCGCGCGCACCCAGGAATCGGATGCCGGTTTGCCGTGCAGCAGGTGCAGGAAGTGGCCGCCGATCGAATCGTCATCGGTCTCGACGTCGATGCGCCGGCCGTTCTGGCTGTAATGGTGCCAGTAGAGCAGCATCGAGCCGAAGCAGGCCATCAGCCGGTCGGCGATGTCGCGTGCGCCCGGCAGGTTGTGGTCTTCGCGCTCGGGCAGCACCGCGCCGAGGGCCGAGCAGCCGGTGCGCATGACGTCCATCGGATGCGCGGCGGGCGGCAGTTGTTCAAGCACCTTGCGTACTGCGGCAGGCAGGCCGCGCAGGGATTTCAGCTTGATCTTGTAGGCACGCAACTCGGCAGTGTCGGGCAGTCTGCCGTGCACCAGCAGGTAGGCGATTTCCTCGAATTCGCAGGTTTCGGCGATATCAAGTATGTCGTAGCCGCGGTAATGCAGGTCATTGCCGCTGCGGCCGACCGTGCACAGGGCGGTATTGCCGGCTGGCACACCCGACAGCGCTACGGATTTCTTGGGTTTGAAGCCGGTAGTGGCGGGTTTGTCGCTCATCGGTGACCCTTCAGTTCAAAATAAAAAAGCGGACGCTGCGTTATTGCAGTGTCCGCTTTTGATATCGGCATTGTGCCCGGATCAGCCGAGCAGCCCGAGGACGCCGTCGCGTTCTTCCTGCAGTTCCTGCAGCGTGGCTTGCATGCGTGCCTTGCTGAATTCGCTCTGTTCGAGGCCTTTGACGATTTTGTACTTGCCGTCCTTGCAGGTCACCGGGAAGCCGTAAATGATGCCTTTCGGGATGCCGTAGCTGCCGTCGGAGGGGATGCCCATGCTGACCCAGGTGCCGGCCTTGGTGCCCTTGACCCAGTCGCGGATGTGATCGATCGCCGCGTTGGCCGCGCTCGCCGCCGAGGACAGGCCGCGGGCGTCGATGATCGCAGCACCCCGTTTCTGGATGGTCGGGATGAAATTGTTTTCCAGCCAGGCCTGGTCGTTGATCATCGGCCAGATTTTTTTGCCGCCTGCCGTGGCGTGGAACACATCCGGATACTGCGTGGCGGAGTGGTTGCCCCAGACCGCGAGTTTTTTGATGTCGGTGACCGGCTTGCCGATTTTCTGCGCGACCTGGGTCAGCGCGCGGTTGTGGTCGAGGCGCATCATCG
>CAMBCD010000371.1 GCA_945863085.1 Bordetella parapertussis | reverse complement strand
GTGCTGAAGGTCGGCGGCGGCGGTGTGCGCAGTCCGCTCGATGCGCTGTGAGCGGTGGATTGGCAATAGCCAGCAAGTGTCGCGCCCGTTAAACTCGCGCGGTGTCTGATCTCGCATCCGTATTCTCCCTGACCGGCGCATTGGCGCAGGTAGTCCCCGGCTTCCGGGCGCGGCCGTTCCAGCTGGAAATGGCCGAGGAAATACAAAAAATCATTCAAAAACAATCAGTTATGGTTGCCGAGGCGGGCACGGGCACGGGCAAGACCTTTGCCTATCTGGTGCCTGCGCTGCTGTCCGGCGGCAAGGTGATCATTTCCACCGGCACCAAGACGCTGCAGGACCAGTTGTTCGGCCGCGATATTCCGACCGTGCGTGATGCGCTGAAAGTGCCGGTGACCGTGGCGCTGCTGAAAGGCCGCGCCAATTACGTCTGCCACCATCATCTTGAACGTGCCAAGGATGACGGCCGCCTGCCGACACGTGATGATGTGATGCATCTGGCGCGCATCGAAAGTTTTGCGCGCATCACCACCACCGGTGATCGTGCCGATCTGTCCGAGGTGCCGGAGAACGCCGGTGTGTGGCCGCTGGTGACTTCCACCCGCGACAACTGCCTGGGTTCGCAGTGCAGCCATTACGATAAATGTTTTGTGATGAAGGCGCGCAAGCAGGCGCTGGAAGCCGATGTGGTGGTGGTCAACCATCACCTGTTCTTCGCTGACGTGATGCTGCGCGAAGAAAGTGTTGCTGAGCTTTTGCCGGCCTGCAACACGGTGATTTTTGACGAGGCGCACCAGCTGCCGGAAACCGCCAGCCTTTTTTTCGGGCAATCGGTATCGACGACACAACTGACCGACCTTGCGCGCGATGCGCGCATCGAAGCCGCGACCAGTGCCAAGGATTTTCCGGCGCTGCCGGTGGCGGCCAATGTGCTGGAGAAAGCGGCGCGCGATCTCCGATTGGCCTTCGACGACAGCGGCACACGACTGCCGGCAACGGCGCTGAGGCAAAGGAAGCTGATCACCGAAGCCCTGCAGGAAACCTGCGACAAGCTGACGACCCTGGCCGAAACCCTGCATACCCAGGCCGCAAGGAGCGACGGCCTGCAACAGTGTTTTGAACGCGCCGATGCCTTGCGCGGTCAACTCAGCGGCTGGCGCGAGGACGCGGATGCCAGTCTGGTGCGCTGGGTGGAGGTGTTCCACCAGTCGGTACAGTTCAATGCCACGCCGCTGTCGATCGCGGAGATTTTCCGTAAACAAGTCGAGGCGCAGGCCAAAGCCTGGGTGTTCACCTCGGCGACATTGTCGGTGAACGGCGATTTCAAACATTACGTCAGCGAACTCGGCATCGAGTCCGGGCAGACCGCGAACTGGGCGAGTCCTTTTGATTTTGCCAAACAAGGTCTGCTTTACGTGCCGCCGAATCTGCCCGACCCGAATACCCCCGATTACACCGCGGCCGTGGTTGAGGCCGCATTGCCGGTGGTCGAAGCCAGCCGCGGCCGGGCGTTCCTGCTGTTCACCAGCCTGCGCGCGATGCGCGAGGCGCATGGCCTGCTGCAGGACGAATTCAAAAAACGCGGCTGGGATTATCCGTTGCTGGTACAGGGCGAGGGTTCGCGCACCGAACTGCTGCAACGTTTCCGCAGCCTCGGCAACGCGGTGCTGGTCGGCAGCCAGTCGTTCTGGGAAGGTGTGGACGTGCGCGGCGATGCCCTGTCGGTGGTGATGATCGACAAGCTGCCGTTTGCGCCGCCCGATGATCCGGTGCTGGCGGCGCGCATCGCCAAAATCAATGCCGAGGGCCGCAATGCGTTCATGGAGTATCAGTTGCCGCGCGCGGTGATTTCATTGAAGCAGGGCGCCGGGCGGCTGATCCGTGATGAAACCGATCGCGGCGTGCTGATGATCTGCGACCCGCGGCTGATTGCAAAATCGTATGGGAAGCGTATCTGGCGCAGCCTGCCACCGATGACGCGGACGCGGGATGTCGCCGATGTGACGGCGTTTTTTGCGCAGGAACCTGTAGCAACTGCTTAAGTTCGTCATGCCGGCGAACGCCGGCATCCAGTGTTTTTTCCGAAAATTCCGGTATATCTCCTGGACCCCGGCGTGCCCCCCAAGGGGACTTCCTTCGGGGCGCGCCGGGGTGACGGGCTTTAGCCGGCGGGTGGTGGCGGCAGCGGTGCTACCGGTGCGGCGGGGTTGGTCAGCCGCGCGCGCACCATCTCGATATGGCCGCGCAGCGTGTAGACATAATCCCAGTAGGTCAGCGGCACCTGCGTCGCGTCGACGCCGTCTTCGATTTCGTCGAGCAGGGCCAGCAGTTCCGCGGTGTCGGTCTTGTCGGGATTGCGCCGTGCTTCGATCTCGACGGCCTTCAATTCACGGTACCAGCGGAATACCTTGCGTTTGACCTTCCAGTCGTAGACCGCGGGCATGATGCGCATTACCGGGATCAGCACCGCGATCAGCGGCACCAGCAGCACCAGCAGGCGTTCGATCAGGTTGGCGACCCAGAACGGCATGTAACGCTGCAGGAAGGGCGGGCCGGATTTGAAATAGCGCTCGGCATTTTCACTGACCGGGAAATCACCTTCGCGTGCCACCGGGAATTCGCCGGCCTTGTGGAATACCCCTGCGCGACCATGCACTTTGGCCGCGGCCTGCAGCAGTACGCCGACCAGTGCCGGATGGAAATCGCTGCGCGCTACCAGTGTTGCCGTGGTGGCGACCATGCGGATGTTGGTGGACGGGATGTCGGCGGCGATATCGATCATGCCGCGCGGCAGTATGACCGTTGAAAGATAGTTGAAGTGCCGGGCCAGCGCTTCGGAATGGCTCAGGTTCATCAGCCGGATGCCCGGAGTTTTCAGCAGTTTCTGCACGACCGGCGCATCCGGGCCGGCAACCAGCAGCACGGCATCGAGCCTGCCGGCGATCAGGGCATCGGCAGCGGCCATGCCGCCCAGGGGTGACAAGGTCGCCTGCGGTTTCAAGGCGCCACTGGCCTGCAGGATGTTGCTGACCAGCACGCGGGTGCCGCTGCCTTCGGGGCCGGCGGCAATGCGTCTTCCGCCGAGCTGTGCCAGCCGCAGCAGTTCGGCATCGTGGTTGTAGAAAATCCAAAGCGGTTCGTAATACAGCGTCGCCAGTGACACCAGGCCGTGTTCCACGTCGGCAGGCGGGGCGACGCCGCCCTGGATCAGCGCGACATCGACGCCGGATTCAGGATTGAGCAGGCGTTTCAGGTTGTCCACGGAGCCGGTGGAAGTCCGCAG
>CAMBCD010000370.1 GCA_945863085.1 Bordetella parapertussis | reverse complement strand
CACCAGGCCGAATTCCGGGGACGAACGCACCGCTCTTCTTCAGGTTCTCAGCCGTTTCCTTCGGGTTGAACACCAGCGCCGTATAGAAAAAGCAGAAAAATATGATCGCAGCAGCATAAAACAGCGTGTAAACCGGTTGCCCCGGATGCAGCACCGCGGCAACATTTTTCAGCCAGAGCATGCCCTCATTTTCACCCAGCCAGCCGGCCACAGTGCCCGGAAACAGGATGATGCTCGACGCAAAAATCGGCGGGATCACGCCCGACATGTTCAGTTTCAGCGGCAGGTGCGACGACTGCCCGCCATAGACCTTTCGTCCAACCTGTCGTTTTGCGTAATTCACCAGGATCTTGCGCTGGCCTTTTTCAACAAAACACACAAACGCCGTTACCGCGACCACCAGCACGAAGATGAACAACACGAACGGGATCGAAAACGCCCCGGTCCTTGCCAGTTCCAGCGTGCCGCCAACAGCCTGCGGGAACCCTGCCGCAATCCCGGCAAAAATCAGCAGCGAAATGCCGTTGCCGATGCCGCGCTCGGTAATCTGTTCACCCAGCCACATCAGGAACATCGTGCCGCTCACCAGCGTAATCATCGCCGTCAGCCGGAACATCAGTCCGGGATCTACCGCCACCTTCTGCTGCTCGAATGCAATCGCGATCGCCAGGCCCTGCACAATGGCCAGCGCTGCGGTGCCGTAGCGCGTGTACTGCGTAATCTTGCGCCGTCCCGATTCACCCTCTTTTTTCAGGGCTTCCAGGGTCGGTGACACCACGGTCATCAACTGCATGATGATCGACGCCGAGATATACGGCATGATCCCCAGCGTAAAAATCGAGAAACGTGACAGCGCACCGCCCGAGAACATGTTGAACATGTCGAGAATGCCGCCCCGCTGCGACTTGAACAGCTCGGCAAGCTGGAGCTGATCGATGCCGGGCACGGGAATATACGACCCGATGCGGAACACGATCAGCGCGCCCACTAGGAACAGCAGGCGACGCTTCAGATCACCAAACTTGTTCGAACCCGACAGTGCGGCACCAACAGCCAACGCTTAGCTCCCGGCCTTTTCGGCAATAACAGGCTGTTCGACGCTGCCACCGGCTTTTTCGATGGCCGCGCGCGCGCCTTTGGTCGCCAGCACGCCCTTGAGGGCAATCTTGCGCTTCAATTCACCGGCCAGGATCACCTTGGCGCGAACCGCCATCAGGGGAACCGCACCTGCCAGTTTCAACACTGCAAGATCAATGGTGTCGACCTTCAATTTCTGCAGGGTATCCAGCCGCACCTCGGCGGTGTCACCCGCCGACAACGAATGGAAGCCGCGCTTCGGCAAGCGCCGATGCAGCGGCATCTGCCCGCCTTCAAAACCAACCTTGTGAAAGCCGCCTGCGCGTGCTTTCTGGCCCTTGTGGCCACGCCCGGCAGTTTTGCCCCAGCCGCAACCGATACCGCGGCCAACGCGCTTTTTGTTGCGCTTGGATCCGGCTGCCGGCTTTATCTTGTTCAGTTCCATTTAACCCTCGCAGCGAACGAGATAAGACACTTTGTTGATCATTCCACGAATCGCCGGGCTGTCAGCCAGTTCGACCGTGTGGTTGATGCGCCGCAATCCGAGGCCGCGCACCGATGCCCGGTGTTCAGGCCGGGTGCCGATCAGACTGCGCAGCTGCGTCACCTTGATGGTTTTGCCCTGTGTTTTAGCTTGCGTCTTGGCCATGGCTTACCCCTGGATTTCTTCGATCGATTTACCGCGTTTGGCGGCGATTTCGGCGGGGGTGTTCATCGCGGTAAGGCCATTGATGGTCGCGCGCACGATGTTGTAGGGATTGGTTGAGCCAATACACTTGGCCAGAATATTGGCAACACCCATCACCTCCAGCACTGCCCGCACCGGGCCGCCGGCGATGATTCCCGTGCCTTCCGAGGCCGGCTGCATGTAAACCCTGGAGGCGCCGTGGCGTCCCATGACCGCATGCTGCAGCGTTCCATTCCTCAGCTGCACTTTGACCATTTTATGACGTGCCTCTTCCATGGCTTTTTGCACGGCGACCGGAACCTCGCGCGCCTTGCCTTTGCCCATGCCGATGCTGCCATCGCCATCACCAACGACCGTCAGGGCCGCAAAACCCATCACGCGACCGCCTTTGACAACCTTGGTGACGCGGTTGATGGCCACCATCTTTTCGCGAAGACCGTCACCGCGGTCTTCACCGGTTTGCATCTTTCCTGCCTGCATTTTCGCCATGGACCGCTCCGTCAGAACTTCAGTCCGGCTTCACGCGCGGCTTCCGCCAGCGCCTTCACCCGACCATGATATTTATAACCGGCGCGGTCAAATGCAACCTTCTCCACGCCAGCCTGTTTTGCCCGTTCAGCAATGCGTTTGCCGATTGCCGCGGCGGCAGCCGAGCTTCCGCCCTTCGGCACTGCGGCGCGCATTTCCTTTTCGGAAGACGATGCGCTCGCCAGCACTTTGGTGCCGCTGGCGTCAAAGACCTGCGCATAGATGTGACCGTTGGAACGGTACACGGTAAGCCGCACTGCCTTGAGTTCGGCGATTTTTGCCCGTGTGCTGCGTGCACGACGGAGACGCTCGGTTTTTTTGTCAAACATGATCTGTCCGCCTACTTCTTCTTCGTTTCTTTGAGCACAATGCGCTCATCGGCATACCGCACACCCTTGCCCTTGTAAGGCTCGGGCGGCCGGTAGTTCCGGACGTCAGCAGCGACCTGACCAACCAGTTGCTTGTCTGCGCCCTTGAGAATGATTTCGGTCTGCGTCGGGGTTTCCGCCTTTACGCCTTGCGGCATCTGGTGGACCACCGGATGCGAGAAACCCAGCGTCAGGTTGAGCTTGTCACCCTGCGCCTGCGCCCGGTAACCCACGCCGACCAGGGTGAGCTTGCGCTCGAAACCCTTGCTGACGCCGTGCACCATGTTGGCAATCAGCGCGCGCGTCGTACCACTGATGGCATTGGCCTGGCGCGAATTGTCATTGACCTTGATTTCAAGGTGATTTTCGATTTTCTCCACTTTCACGTTGGGCGTAAGCTGCTGCGCCAGCGTGCCGAGGGGGCCTTTGACCGAAATCCGGTCAATGCCAATCGTTACTTCCACTTTTTCCGGCAATGCGACCGGGCTGTTTCCGACTCTGGACATGGCTCGCTCTCCGTTACGCCACGATGCAGAGAACTTCCCCGCCGATGCCCATGCCCCGTGCCTTGCGATCGGTCATCACACCCTTGGAGGTGGAGACGATGGCAACGCCGAGGCCGTTCA
>CAMBCD010000369.1 GCA_945863085.1 Bordetella parapertussis | reverse complement strand
AGACCGAGGTTGCGCTGCGCGCGGCCTTCGTCGCGGTCGCCGACGGCAAACAGGTTGCCGTGCTGGTGCCGACCACACTGCTGGCCGAACAGCATTTCAAGACCTTCTCCGACCGTTTTGCCGACTGGCCGGTCAAAATCGCCGAATTTTCGCGCTTCCGCAGCACGGCTGAAACCAATGACGCGTTGGCCGGCCTCGCTGCAGGCTGCGTCGACATCGCCATCGGCACCCACAAACTGATCGGCCGCGACATCAAGTTCAAGAACCTGGGCCTGGTGATCATCGACGAGGAACACCGCTTCGGCGTGCACCAGAAGGAACGTCTGAAGGCCCTGCGCGCCGAAGTCGACGTGCTGACGCTGACCGCGACACCGCAGCCGAACTGCTGGCGCTGTATGCGCAGCGCGCGGCGCGCGAAGGTTATGCCTTCAATCTGAAACCACACGACTACGAAGCCTTCGCCGAGGGTTTTCCGTTTGAAGAAACCGCGGACCAGGCGGCGGCGATCACCGCCACCCTGGAAGATCTCAAAAGCAGCAAACCGATGGATCGCCTGGTCTGCGGCGATGTCGGATTCGGCAAGACCGAGGTTGCGCTGCGCGCGGCCTTCGTCGCGGTCGCCGACGGCAAACAGGTTGCCGTGCTGGTGCCGACCACACTGCTGGCCGAACAGCATTTCAATACCTTCTCCGACCGATTTGCCGACTGGCCGGTGAAGATCGCCGAGTTCTCGCGCTTCCGCACCACGGCTGAAACCAATGACGCGCTGGCCGGCCTCGCCGCCGGCCGCGTCGACATCGCCATCGGCACGCACAAGCTGATCGGCCGCGACATCAAGTTCAAGAACCTGGGCCTGGTGATCATCGACGAGGAACACCGCTTCGGCGTGCACCAGAAGGAACGCCTGAAGGCGCTCCGCGCCGAAGTCGATGTGCTGACGCTGACCGCAACACCGATCCCGCGCACGCTGGCGATGTCGCTGGAAGGCCTGCGCGACTTTTCGGTGATTGCCACCGCGCCGCAGCGGCGCCTCGCGATCAAGACCTTTGTCGCGCGTTATGCCAAGTCGCTGATCCGCGAAGCGGTGCTGCGCGAGCTGAAACGCGGCGGCCAGGTGTATTTCCTGCACAACGACATCGACACCATCCGCAATGTCGAGGAAGAACTCACGCAACTGCTGCCCGAGGCAAGGATCCGCATCGCACACGGCCAGATGCGCGAACGCGACCTCGAACTCGCGATGCGCGATTTTTATCAGGGCCGCTTCAACGTGTTGTTGTGCACCACCATCATTGAAACCGGCATCGACATCCCCACCGCCAACACCATCATCATCAACCGCGCCGACCGTTTCGGCCTGGCGCAGCTGCACCAGTTGAGGGGTCGTGTCGGCCGCTCCCACCACCAGGCCTATGCCTATCTGCTGCTGCCCGACGAAGGCAACATCACCACAGGTGCAAAAAAACGCCTCGAGGCGATCCAGTCGATGGAAGAATTGGGCTCCGGATTTTTCCTCGCCATGCACGACCTCGAAATCCGCGGTGCCGGCGAAGTGCTGGGCGATTCGCAGTCCGGCGAGATGCAGGAAATCGGCTTCAACCTGTATTGCGCGATGCTCGACACGGCAGTGAAGGCACTCAAAGCCGGCAAGGAACCGGACTTGAACGCCCCTCTGGGCGTCACTACTGAAATCAAGCTGCACGCCCCCGCCCTGCTGCCCGATGCCTATTGCAGTGACGTGCACGAGCGGCTGGTGCTCTACAAACGGCTGGCCAACTGCGGCAGCGATGACCAGCTGCAGCTACTGCAGGAAGAACTGATCGACCGTTTCGGCGAGTTGCCCGACCCCACGCGCATCCTGATCGACAGCCACCGCCTGCGCATCCACGGCAAACCGCTGGGCATCGCCCGCATTGACGCCAGCGAGAATGCAATCCAGCTGCAATTTGTGCCCAATCCGCCGATCGACCCGATGAAAATCATCAAGTTGATCCAGACCAAACGCAATTACAAACTCGCCGGCCCGGACCGCCTGCGCATCGACATCAAGATCCCCGACCTGAAGGCGCGTGTCGCCGAGGTCCGCAAGGTGTTTGCCGAACTGGGCCGATCCCCGCTCTGCCGTCATCGATTGGTTGCAGTGCAGCGAAGCCGCTAGACTGCCCATCAATTGACACCCTGCAGACCCGCTGCTAACGTGCGGCGCTGGCTGCAGAACGACAAAACAACCATACAAAAAAAACAGCCGGACTCAGCATTACCCCCACCCAAGGAGAGGAACCATGTTCAACATCCAATTTTCACTGATGGCATTTGCAGCAGCCGCGCTGCTCGCCGGCGCACCGGTCAGCGACAGCCACGCCCAGGCCGGCACCACGATCAAATACGCGCTGGGTGACGTCATCTCCATCGACGAACTGCCGCTGCTGGTCGCGGCCGAACGCGCAAAAAAGCGCGGCGTCAATGTCGAGATCACTTCCTTCAAAAGCGAAGAAGTGGCGACCCAGGCCGTGATCAACGGCCAGGCCGACATCGGCCAGGGCACGCCGTATGCAGCAGTACAGAAGGTCAACGTGCCGATCCGCTTTTTTTACCAGATGAGCGCGCTGCAGTTTTTCCCCATCGTCAACAAGGACAGCTACAAGGACTGGAAGAGCCTGAACGGCCAGGAGATCGTCGTGCACGCACGCGGCTCCGGCACTGAAGCCATCATGCGCCTGATGGCCAAGGAGCACGGCATCGAGTACAAGAACGTCAGCTTCGTGCCCGGTTCGGACGTCCGCGCCCTGGGCCTGATCAAGGGTACGATCAAGGCTTCCATTCTTGACGCCACCAACAAGAACTACGTGATGAAGGAAGCGCCGGGCAAGTTCATCGTGCTGCCGCTGGGCAAGGTCAAGGCCAGCGACGAGGCGCTGTTCGCCACGCGCGCCTTCCTCGAGAAAAACCAGGCGGCGGTCGGCGTGCTGGTGGAAGAACTGATCCACGTCAGCCGGGAAATCAACGCCAATCCGAAATCGATCGTTGAAGAACGCAAAAAACTCGGACTGCTGAAGGATCTCCCCGCCAAGCTCGAGGCGGAAATCCTGCCCTACTTCGAGGAAGGCGTGAAAAACGGCATATTCCCGAACGACGGCGGCGCTGAAAACGCCGCAAAAAACGACATCGAGTTCTTCAAGCTGTCGGGCAGCATCAAGGGTGACAACCTGAAAGCCGATGACTTCTGGTTCCTGGCGCCGGTAAAGGCCGCGCTCGGCAAACTGAAGTGATCGCAGGCACCTCGCGGGG
>CAMBCD010000368.1 GCA_945863085.1 Bordetella parapertussis | reverse complement strand
AACAGTCGGGCCCAACATCGCGGCGCGCCACCGCGCGCGCAACAACCGGTACAAACGTGGCGCCGCCCACAGCAGTACCACTCCGAAATAAATCATCAGCAGGGTCAGCAGCATACTCATGACACACCTCGCTTTCTTGGCGCCTTCATGGCTTCCGCAGCAAACACCTGCATAAGCCGTACCCGGATCCAGGCCGACAGGCGCGGGGAGACAACGGACCAGCGGCATGCCGCGGCACATGACTGTCGAAGCCCGGACAGCGCCGGCGATTTCACGGCAAAACCGGCAGTCAATTATTGCCGTCTCTGCCGGGAGACAAAAAAAATCTGCTAAAACAGCAGCTTGCTCGGGTCCTGCACAGGATGTCGGGCTTCAGCGACAGTTTTGCCGCGAACGGCATTTATAAGTATTTGTTTTTATTGGCATTTTTATGCTGGCACGGTGTCTGCAATAGCTTAAGGCATGTCTTCATCACAACGCGGCTTGCAATGAAAAAAGCAGTGAAAAAAATCACATGCACCCGGCTGTCGGCAGGCGCTGCAGCCGGTCGCCAGATCAGCAGACACATTCAGTAAGGCGCGGATATCGAATCCTCCGCAGGGCCATACGCAACGAACCCCTGTTTTCCCCGGCGCAAGCCGGGGTTTTTTTGTACCTGCTTTTTGCAGCCGGGCGCTCAGGCAGCGGAAACAGCATCGGTCGCATCCGCGTTTCTGATCACCACACGGTTGCGCCCGCCCTGTTTGGCTTCGTACATCGCATGGTCGGCGATACGCACCATGTCTTCGGCGGTTTCCTCCAGTTTTCGGCTGATGGCAATGCCGAACGAAGCCGTGATCATGCCAAGCGGTTGGCCACCGTAGGTGAGCTGCAAGCCGGCAATCTGCCGGCGCACCGCCTCGGCGCGCGCCAGCGCAATCGCCTCGTCAGCCTCGGGCAACACAACAACAAATTCCTCGCCGCCATGGCGCGCCACAAGGTCGGAACCGCGCACCACGGCGCGGATCGCATAAGTCACGTTTTTCAGCACCAGATCGCCAGCCTCATGGCCCCAGCGGTCGTTGATCTGTTTGAAATGGTCAATGTCCAGCAGCATCACCGCCAGCGGCGTTTGTTTGCGGCGGGCACGCATCAGCTCGGCACTCAGCGTCTCCCACAGGTAACGCCGGTTCGGCAGGCCGGTCAGCTGATCTGTTGCCGCCTGGTGATTGAGGCGGTGCATGGCCGCCCGCAATTCGCCGTCGCGGATCTGCAGTTCCTGTGCCATCGCATCGAGCGCCGAACCAAGCCGGGTCAACTCCTCACTGCCCGTACCAAAACCGGTGCGCGCCGACAGGTCGCCGGTGCGGATGCGATCCGCGACGTCGAGCAGCGTCCGGATACGGCGCAGCACCAGGACCTCGGCGCCGAACCATGCAATCGCGACCAGCAGGACGGTGATGGCCAAAATGCCAAAAGCAGTACGGCGCAGGGTCTTGTCAGCTTCCGCAAAAATTCTTTGTGACGGCGTACTGACAATGACGCGCAGGGGCGCAATACCATCGGGATTAATGCCGACGTTTTCCAGGGCGTAGAGGCGTGACTCGCCATCGGGGTTGATCGTGGCAAACAGGCTATTACCCGGATTGGCCAAAGCCGCAACCACGCGCGGATTCGGATACTTTTCCCCTACTCGTGCGTTGGCGCGGGGATATTGCGCAAGCACGATGCTGTTGCGATCGAGTATGGTCACCACCCGGGCGAGCTCGTGCCGCAATCCTTCACGCCGGGATTCGCCCTGTTCGGTGAAAGTCTCGATGTTCAGGCCGGCAAATGCCACCGCCAGCAGGAGGCCTTTTTCATCCACCACGGGGTAGGCAAAGTTGATCCCGGACGCACCGGTCACCCGCCCGACCTGATATTCACCGACACTGAATTTGCCAGACTGCACCGCCATCCTGAAATGGGGGCGATCCTTGACGTTGATTGCTTCACTGCTATTGCTGACCGTCGAACTGCAGAAAACATCGCCACTGGGCAAAATCAGCCCGATGACGCGGTACTGGCTGCCGCTGTCCGGCAGCAGTCGCTTGAAATAACGATGGCAGTTCATCCTGTCCGTGAGCAGATGTTCCGTCTGCCCGCCGACGGCAAACAGCAACTGGTGTACGCTTTCGAGCAGCAGTTCAGGACGTTTGGCGGTAAGCTCGGCGATCAGCCGCAATTCCTGCTGTTCGCTGCGCTCGGCGGCATCGCGCTGCATGATGCCGGTGTAAATCGCCAATGCCAGTATGGGCAGTGCCGATGCAACAATCAGCATTGCAATACGCGAACGCGTGCTGAGATTCTTCAAGATTTGGCCGGTTATTTTTTGCTGTTGTTTTCAAGCATACCAATGTTCACAGCCATCGCGGTGGCGCGGATCAAACCGGAAGGCCAGATTCCCGCACTGCGCATGATACCCGACACGGATCCAGCTTCAGCGCGGATCAAGCGGCGTGCGGCCCGCGACATCCAGCAGTTGCTCAAGGTAGGCCCCATGCCTGAACAAGGCCGCCTCGCCGCGCGGTTTGCCGACAATCTGCAGGCCGACCGGCAGTCCGCCGCGGGTGAAGCCGCCGGGCATCGCCAGCACCGGGCAGGCGGTCATGGTCAGCACGTAGGTCAGCACCAGCCAGCCCATGTAGCCATCAAAAGCCACGCCATCCCAGTTCGCAGGATAACGCCAGTCGACATCGAAGGGCGGACACAGCGTTGCCGGGCAAATCAGCGCATCGTATTGCTCAAAAAATGCCGCGGCGCGGCGGATGATCTCGCCCTGCGCAATTTCGGCGGCGACGACGTCGGGCAGTTTCAGGCTGAGGCCGAATTCGGCATTTTCGACGACCTCCGGTTTCAGCAGATGACGGTACTGCGCCAGCAGCGGCGCCACGCGGGCGATGTACACCGCGCCACGCAAGGTCAGGAAATTTTTGCCGGCTTCGTTAAGTTCCGGATGCGCGTGTTCGACCGTAACGCCGTCGGCCGCAAGTTTTCCTGCAAGGGCATCGATAACATTCCTAACCTCGCGATCAACGACCGGCGCAACACCAAGGTCGGCGCTGACCGCCACGCGCAGTGGTTTCTCCGGGCATGCCGCGGCCCGCGCAAACGACGGCAGCGGCCCCTGTGGCGACAGCGGATCGCGCGCATCAAATCCGGCTTCGACATCAAACATCAACGCGACGTCTGCCACGGTGCGCGCCATCGGTCCTTCGACCGACAGCGGATTGAACGGTTGCTTCTGGATGCGCGCCACCATGCCCGGGCTG
>CAMBCD010000367.1 GCA_945863085.1 Bordetella parapertussis | reverse complement strand
CCCGAGGCGCGCACCACCAATCTGCTGGACGACTCGCTGTCCGCGGATCTCGCTGCGGAAGGCCGCCTGAGCAGCCAGATGATCGAACGCTTCATCACGCTGGCCCGTTATGTCCACGGCAGCGGCGCCGACGCCATCCTGTTCACCTGCTCGGCCTTCGGCCCCGCGATTGAAGCCACGGCGGCGGCCATGCCCATTCCCGTACTGAAGCCCAACGAGGCCATGCTCGACGAGGCCCTCGCCGCCGGCAGCCATATCGGACTGATTGCTACCTTTACACCAAGCATCCCGGCTCTGAAAGCCGAGCTCGAAGACATGGCCCGGGCAAAAAAGCAAAGCATCACCATCACCACGCGCACCCTGCCCGATGCGCTGGCCGCACTGCAGCGCGGCGATGCCGCTGCTCATGACCGCATGATTGCCGATGCTGCCGCCAGCTTGATGCCCTGTGACGCACTGGTGCTCGGCCAGTTTTCGATGGCCACTGCCGCACGCCTGATTCCGGCGCAGGCCGGCTGCCGCGTGCTGACCAGCCCCGATTCCGCTGTCATGCGTCTGAAGGAGGCCTTGCGCGCCTGACCGCGGATAACTCAGCAACAAAAAGCGCGGCCGCAGCCGCGCTTTTTTTACGTCTGGCGGAAAAGCGATCAGCGAAAACCCTCGGCGCAGCGATGGATGGCCTGGTTGGTCTCCTGCTTCAGGCATTCACGCGCATCGAGTTTTGACCTGGCAGTCAAAGAACGCCCGCCCGAATCCGCGGGCGCCATCGCAACCGCATCGCCCGGCGGCGCTTTGACAGACTTCACTTCAGCCGCGCCCGCCATTTTTCTCATCCTGACCATTTCAACGATGCGTTCGCCCGTCTGTTGCGCACCGGCCCTGAACTCTTCCAGCATCGCATTCATCGCCTGGCCTATGAACCACTTGGCTTCATCGGTCGTGTAAAACCTGGTGTATTCCACCAGTTCGGCATCGGGCACATCACGGTACATATAGGCCAGCGTCAGCAAGGTCGCTTCGCGGACGGCATCACCCAGTTTCCCTTTCTGTTTGCCAAACTCCCTGTCAAATTGTGCCAGCTTGGCGGCGTCGCCGCCGACTGCACCCGCGACCATGGCCCTGGTCGTTCCCCCGACCAGTTCGGCGGCAAATTCGCTGCTTTTGGTGGTGCTGTCGTAACCTTGCAGCAGCTGCATGCGCTCCTTGGCGAGCGGAGTTTTGGCAAGACTGCGGACAAAAGCCGCCAGTTCATCAGGCTTTACGTCTTTGCCCTCGAGCTCGGCCATTTTTTTCATCAACGGCGTATTCAATGTCTTGATCAGACCTTCGACACGCTTGCGATCAAAATCTTTTTTAAGCGCATCGCGCACACGCTGCTGAAAACGCTCGGGCTTCAGCGCCTCAGTCATGATCTTTTCGACTTCGGCAATTACGGCCTTGTCGCGCGGTTTGGCTGACGACTGACGGGCACCCTGGATGACCTGATCGGGAATCCTCTCGATCTGTTTACTCAGTCCGGAAACCGTGATCAGTTCATCAACCAGCTTGTCAGGGGAAATCTCCACCTTGGCCGCAGCCGGCTTGGCCACCGGCGGTTTGGCCTTGATCACGATCGGTGGCGGAGGCGGTTCACCCATGAACATGTCCCAGGCCAGCCAGCCGGCTACGCCCAGAACCGCTATGCCAGCCACAGCCATGCCGGCCTTCTTTTTATCCAGATTCATTGCCGTCTCCCTTCACAACCGGTTGTCAGGGTTTCAGGATACTGCAAAACCGCAATATGCTCAGCCCTCGCCGAGCAAAACCTTCGCCGTGCGTTCACATACCCAGGCCTTTTGTTCATCGGTCAGCCCCGGTATGCCCTCCACCGCCGCCGGCACATCCAGCGGCGCCATGTCAAAGGGATGGTCAGTGCCGATCACTACGCGATCCGCGCCGACCTGGTCGATCAGATACTTCGCCGCCTGCGGATCGTGGGTCAGGCAATCGAAATAAAAACGCTTGAACAGTTCGCGCGGCGGTGTTGCGTTGTTGACCTTGGGCTCCTTGCGCACCTGATGGCCATGACGGAAGCGGCCGATCTGGTACGGAATGAAACCGCCGCCGTGGGCCAGCATGATCTTGAGCTCGGGCATTTCATCCAGCGCACCGCTGAACATCAGGTGCGCCACCATCAGCGTGGTGTCCAGCGGGAAACCGACGAAGTTCGACAGGTAATACTCTTCCATGCCGCCCTTGGCCAGACACTGGTAGGGATGGGCGAAAATGACACAGCCCAGCTGCTCGACGGTTTTCAGTACCTTGCGGAATTTTTTGTCGGCCAGCGGCGCACCTTCGATCGAGGTCGCCAGTTCCACGGCCTTGAAACCATGTTCCCTGACCACCCGCTCCAGTTCGGCAATGGCGGCATCCGGATCCTGCATCGGCAGATGCGCCATGCCGCGCAGCCGCGACGGATGTTTGGCCACCATCTGCGCAATGCCGTCATTGGCCAGTTTCGCCGCATGCAGCCCCGCCTCCGCCGACAACCAGTAAAAATAAATCGGCGGGCCGACCGAGATCACCGACACGTCGAGCTTGTTCTGGTTCATCCACTCGACCTTGACGTCGGCGTCGTAGAACTCGGGGCTCAGAATCGCCGGACGGCCGTGCACATCGAAGTATTTCTTGCCGTCCTTTTCGGTGATGCTGGTCTGGAAACGTTTGGGATCTTTTTCCATCGCCGCGATGATGGTCGGCGGGATGACGTGGCTGTGCAGGTCGTAGCGCATGGCTTTTTGATTCCGTTGGATTGAGAAAACCGCAGTTATTTTACTTGGAGCAGGGGTCGAAAAATGCGCGCATCGCGTACGCGCTCGATGTTCCAGACAGTATTGATCAGGCGCGCAGTACGCCGCGGCCCGATGACCGGCAGCAGCAGGTCGCGGCTTTTGGCCTCCACCTCGGCGCGCGGCATCGGATTCGCCGCGGTACCGCGTACGGCTTTGGTGTGATGGCGCAGGCGGCGGCCGTCACGGGTGCTGATTTCGACGATGGCCTGCGTGGTTTTCGCCCGGCCCAGCGCAGCACTGCCCTGCAATGTGATGCGGCTCTTCAATGCCAGTACCCGGGGATCGCGCACGCGGCGGTCGTCATGCGCCGAAGCGAAACTGATTTCACCATCGAGCAACATCACCGCCGTCAGGTGCTGGATGTTGATGCTGGCCATGGTGCGCTGGTTGACCGTGCGCGCGCCCTGGTCGTCGATGGTGATCACCACGCGTTCGACATCGGCGGCGGTGACCCGGTGCTTCTCCATGATG
>CAMBCD010000366.1 GCA_945863085.1 Bordetella parapertussis | reverse complement strand
AGGTTCGGTTTATTTCGGTTTGGCCGCAGACACGCGTAGCGTGTTGCCGTCCACCGCGTGGATGTAGAACACCCTGCCGCCCGGCGTGCGATCACCGCTGACCTGCGCCTCCCACTGCGCGTTGCGGTATTTGACCCGTGCCAGTCCGTCAGGCTCGCTGATCCAGGCCTCCAGCGTCACGGCCTGACCGATGTCGAGTCCCTGCACCGAAGCCGGCTGATCCTTGCCGCGGAAGCGCTTGATCAGGATCACACCGAGAACCGAGACTGCGGCAACGGTCACCGCCTGCACCCAGAACGACTGTCCGAGGTACGCGGCAGCGGCAGCTGCCAGTGCGGCAATGCCGAGTACCAGCAGATAAAAAGTGCCCGTCAGCATCTCGATGATGATCAGCACAATGCCGGTCACCGCCCACAGCAGATACATTTCCATTGCCGCCCCCCTCGTGCGTCAAATCAGCGTCACAGCATAACAAACCCTGAACCTTTTAATTCAGGCGCGCCACCTTGGCTGCAAGTTCGGTCATCTCGGCGCGCACGGTTTCGGCATCGGGCGCCCCGGGGCATTGTTTCAGATAAGTGCCGAAATCACCGAGCGCCGCACGGAAACACTCCAGTTTCAGGTAAATGCCGCCGCGGTCGCGATATTCATCCCCGGCATCTTCCGGCGTCAGCGCAATCAACCGCTCGCTGGCGGACAGCGCGCGCAACCAGTCGCCCTGCTCGCTGTAAACCCCTTTCAGGTTGCGCAGCATGCGCGCCAGGACTTCCTTGTTGGAAGCTGCGCTGAGCAGATGCGACAGTATGGCCTCATCGACGTCCGCCGCGGTGCCTGCGGAGCGCAGCCGCTGCTGCAGCTCCTCGATACCCAGTGACACGCCGCCACTGTACGGGTCGAGTACGACCACACCATCGCGCAATGCACACTTCACCAGGAAATGCCCGGGAAAAGACACGCCGTGCAGACCAAGGCCGATGCGCCGGCCGATTTCGATGTAGACCACGCCGAGCGTGATCGGGATGCCGAGCCGGCGCTCGAGTACCTCGTTGAGAAAACTGTTCCGCGGGTCGTAATAGTCGTCGGCATTGCCGCTGAATCCCAGCTCGGAGAACAGAAAATGGTTCAGCGCCAGCAGCTTTTCGGCGGTTGCGACGTCCGCGCGCAGGCGGCTGCGCAGTTTGCCCGCCATATCATCGAGCCGTGCCAGATAGTCGTCAACGACCAGGCCCGGATATTCGCTCGCCGCGATCCACAGCGCACCTTCCGCAAGCGACACATCTTCGTCGGGCATCCGCGTGATGCGCCGCCATTGCTCGGCGGCCAGCGCCTCGGGAGATAAACTGTTTCCGGACATGTTGCTGCTCATGTGCGCCTCGCCAGCGGCAGGTTCATCAGCAGGTTCTGCGGTTTCAACCGCATGTTGCCCTCGGCGGTCATCGCCATGCCAAGGAATACCGGCGCCCCGCGCATGTCCGCCTGCAATGCGCCGGCATCGGCAAAATCCATGCGGAACAGACCGACCACCCGGCGCATGCGCTCCTCGTCGACTTCGCCACCGGCGTAGATGTCATTCAGCATCGTGCTGGCTTCGACATCAAGCCCGACATGCCATACCCACTCCTCATCAGGAATTTCGCGGACGGGGATGACCTTCACTGCCGTACCGTGAAAATGTCCGACCCAGCGCGCCAGCAGTTCGCACAGCGCCAGCGAGCCGGGCAAGCCCGGATTGACCTGCAGCACAGTGTCACGGCGTTCGTCGCGGCGGAAATATTCAGCGTGGTTATTGCCATCGAGCACATCGAGGTCCATCGAGCGCAGCGGCGCGTTGACCTCCTTCAGCATGCGCCCGAGGTTGCCCAGCCCGCCGCTTTCGGCGTGCAGGTTGACGGTCTCCGCATCAGCCAGCATCACCGCACCATCCTTGACACTGACCCGCTGCTGCCGGAAAAAAGTCTCCGCGGCGCGCACCAGCAGGCCATTGTCGCTGCCGTCGAGCATGCCGCGCAGGATGACCTCGGCTGTGTGGTAAATGAACGGCGGCGGCACTGCGACATCCTGGCGGAACAGGCTGAAATAGAAGGTTTCCAGCGTGGGGGCGGCCAGCAGCTGGTCGCGGAAACGCAGCATCACCCGGTAATTTTCCTGCGCATCGGGGTCAGCCAGCGCGGCAATCTCAGCGTCGCTGACCGGAAGGCGCGGCGTCTCCAGCAGGGCCGCATGCAGGCGTTGTTCGGCAGCACAGGATTCCGCAACGGGAGCCAGCTCGGGCCGCGCGTAATAAAGCCTCAGGTAATCGTCGGTGACGAGCAGATGCCCGTCGGCCGCCCGCTCGAGCAATTGATAACCGCTGTGTTGCCAGAAATCCATAATGAATCTGTCCCGAAGCCATTATGCCACGGCGCTCATGAGCGTCCGCCACGGAATACACGGGAAAGCGGGCGCTATAATCGGCGCTGAACCGGACTACACCATGACCACACTATCACTCTCCCCGACATGGATCGGCATGGCTGCCGCCCTGCTGACCACCGCTGCCTACGCACCTCAGGCGATCCAGGCCTGGCGCTCCCGTTCGACCAAGGACGTATCGCTGGCCATGTTCGCCATGATGGTGACCGGCATTACGCTGTGGCTGATTTACGGCATCCTGATCAATGACATTCCGCTGATCCTCGCCAACGCTGTCACGCTGATATTCGCCAGCGCCATTCTGGTCGCCAAAATCCGTTTTAGCTAGATCAGCAATCGATCCTTCCCTTAACCGGAGATACCACAGTGGCCAAAAAGAAAAACAAGCAGCCCGCTGGACAACCTGCGCTGGGCTTTGGCAACAAGGTGGAAAAGCTGGTGGTTTCTCTGGATCCGTCAGTACTTGCCGAACTGAAGCGTCGCCACGAGGAAACCGGGGCGACGATGGCCGAACTGGTTCGCAGAGCCGTCAAATTCTGGATTGCAGGCACCAAGGCGGCAGCACTTGAAGTCGATGACGCAAGATCCCAGCTTTTGAAAGGGCGACGCGGCAAATAGAAGCTGGGGTAATCGCCGTTACTGCTTTCTGCCACATTCGGTCGCACTCAGCCACAGCAATTCCTCCTCCTCGCCTCGGATTGCGCTCCCCTACCGGCAGGAAGTATTCATTGTTGCGCCGCACTAACTCGGCACGCCCGAGCAGTTGACGTTGTCATAGTCGAGGCGTAAGGTTTTCGGTGCCATTCGCTTTTCCAAGCTTTTCCCAAGCGTACGCTTGCAGGAGAAACACATGGACAAGGCAACAATCCAGATCCAATGGGAAAATGCCG
>CAMBCD010000365.1 GCA_945863085.1 Bordetella parapertussis | reverse complement strand
GTGGCCAGTTGCAGCGTGCGTTTATGATGCGGGGTATGCAAGAGAGCGCAGTTCACAAAGACGTCGATTGGTCGGTGCTCCGGCGCGATATCGGACGCTGGGGCGGGGAACTCGGTTTCCAGCAGCTGGCGGTCGCCGACTGCGACCTGGCAGAGGCCGAGCCGCGCCTCGCGGAATGGCTGGCGCGCGGCTGGCACGGCGACATGGATTATATGGCACGCCATGGAGTGAAACGCAGCCGTCCCGCCGAACTGGTGCCGGGCACGCTGCGCGTGATCCTGGTGCGGCTCAATTACACGCCGCCCGTTGCGCGCGACAGCTGGGCGGTGATCAACGACAGCAGTCGTGCCTTTGTTTCGCGTTACGCCACCGGGCGCGATTACCACAAGGTGCTGCGTGGCAAGCTGCAGCAGCTGGCGACGCGCATCGAAGCCGCTGCCGGGCCGCATCGTTATCGGGTGTTCACCGACAGCGCGCCGGTGATGGAAGTGGCGCTCGCCGAAAAAGCCGGCCTCGGCTGGCGTGGCAAACACACGCTGCTGCTCAATCGCGAGGGCGGTTCGGCGTTTTTCATAGGTGAAATTTATACCGACTTGCCGCTGCCGGTCGATACCGCGCAGCAGGAGCATTGCGGCACCTGTAATAAATGCATCGATGTCTGCCCGACCCAGGCCATCGTTGCGCCGTACCAGCTGGATGCACGGCGCTGCATTTCCTACCTGACCATCGAACTGAAGGGCAGCATCCCCGAAGCGCTGCGGCCGCTGATCGGCAACCGCGTCTATGGCTGCGACGACTGCCAGCTGGTGTGTCCGTGGAACCGTTTTGCACAGGTCACGGAGGAAGACGATTTCGCGGTGCGCAACGGTCTTGATGATGTGGCGCTGGTCGAATTGTTTGCCTGGGATGAAGCGACGTTTGCCGCAAGGCTGGCCGGCAGCGCGATCCACCGCATCGGCCATGAACGCTGGCTGCGCAATCTGGCGGTGGGTTTAGGCAATGCGGGGAGTTCGCCGGAAATCATCGCGGCATTACAGGCGCGCGCGGATCATCCGTCGGCGCTGGTGCGGGAACATGTGGCCTGGGCGCTGGCGCGCCATGCAGGAAAAAACTAGGCGCCCAGTGCGTCAGCCAGTTCGCCAAAGTTGTTGGCGATAACGTCCCAGGATTCGCTGGCCTTGAGATTGGTTTTTTGTGCCGGGCCGTATTCGGTCGGGCGCAGCACGAAGCCGGTGCGCATGCCGTGGCTGCGTGCGTGTTTCAGGTCGTCGTTATGCGCGGCGACCATCATCACTTCATGCGGTTTGCAGCCGAGCATTTCGATCGCGCCGAGATAGATTTCGGGATCCGGCTTGAAATGGCGGAATACCTGGCCGCAGAGAATGACATCCCAGGGCAGGCCGCCCAGTTTGGCCATGTTGGCCAGCATGTCGACGTCACCATTCGATAAGGTCGAGATCAGGAATTTTTTCTTCAGCCGCGTCAGGCCGGGTACTACATCGGGCCACGGCAGCAGCCGGTGCCAGACGCGGTTGATGTGCTGCAGCGAGGCTTCGTCGAGTTTGTTGAGGCCGTAACGCGGCGCCATCTCATCCAGTGCCTTGCGGTAGATGCCGTCGACCGTGGTCCACGGCCATTCACCCTTGCGCACTTTGTCCATGCCCGGCTTGTAGGCGTTTTTCCATTCATCGACAAAAGCCGTCCAGTCGACATCAAGTCCGCGTGTGCGACCGAAAGCCGAGAGGTCATTGATGATGCTGTTGCGCCAGTCGACAACCGTGCCGAAGGTGTCGAAGGTTAATGCCTTAATCCCAGATTTCATTTATAAGTATTTGTTTTTAAACAGTTTTTCTGGATTCTCGCAGGGTGGCGCTTTGCTGCAGGTCGCGGCGCATGCGGATCGCCGCTTCGATGTTCTGGTAATAACCGCCGATGTATTGCTGGTGTCTGAAACCCAGTGCCTCGTAAAAACTGCGCGCGGCAAAATTGTTGGCGCGCATTTCCACGGTGATGTGGTCGATGCCCGCGGTCAGCGCTGATTCGATCAGCCAGTCGATCATCGCCAGGCCGATGCCGCAACGCTGCTGGGTCGGCTGGACGGCGAGCAGCGACAGATGCATCTTGGTATCGCCGAATTCTGCGATGGCAAATCCGGCGACAGCTCCCCGGACATCGGCGATCTGCGTTTGCGCAACCAGTACGCAGGTTTCGCGTGCGCGCAGCGCACGTGCCACACGTGTCGGGTGCCAGGTCCAGCCACGCAGTCCGACTTCGATCAGGCAGCGCGACATCACGGCGATTTCGTGGATATCGCCGCCCTCAGCTGGTCGTAATCGATAAGGGGTCAAAGACACTGTGCTGGCAGTGTAGCGCACTCACGACGTAATTGTTAACAGGCCCTAGGTGTTCACGTCGTGGAGTGCGGCAAGCAGCCGCTGCCGGACCTCGGCGTCAAGGCTGCGCGAATTGAGCACGAAGCCGCGCAGTGTCACTGCCTGCGGATATTCCGCCCGCAGCGCGGCAAAACGCCCGAGTTCGGCGGACAATTCCGCACGTTGTTCGATCAGGCTGTTGAAGTGCGCATCCCGGGCAGCGGCCGGCGCATAAGCATCGATTTCAGCGCACAGCCGCAACTTGCGCGCTTCAAGCTCACCGGCGATGGCCTCGCAGGTGGCGGTGATTTTTGGGGATGCGGCGCCGGACACAATACCGGCAGTTTACGTCGGTCAGATGGCCTTGGGGATGAATTTGAGCGCTACGCCGTTGTTGCACCAGCGCTGCCGCGTCGGCACCGGGCCGTCCTCGAATACGTGGCCATGATGCCCGCCGCAGCGTACGCAGTGGTATTCAGTGCGCGGTGAGAACAGCAGGTAATCCTTCTTGGTGGCGAACACGCCGGGGATGGTGGTGAAAAAACTTGGCCAGCCGGTGCCCGACTCGTATTTCATCTCGGAGGTGAACAGCGGCAGGTCGCAGCCGGCGCAGGCAAACACACCCGGACGTTTTTCGCCATTCAGCGGACTGGTGCCGGCGCGTTCAGTGCCTTCTTCGCGCAGCACGTTGAACTGGGCTTTGTCGAGTCGCTTGCGCCATTCGTCTTTCGACAGTTTCAGTGCTTCGGTGGGCGCCGGTGCCTTGAAACCGGCGGCGAGCAGCATGCGCCAGTTTTTCTGCATGGTTTCGATGTCTTTCATCGCGCTGGCCGTGGCGGCTTGTGCCGTGTTGAACAGCGAAGGCCCCAGCACTGCCAGCGCCAGGCCCTGCAAAAATCCGCGTCGTTCCATGTTGGTTCTCCTTGTTGACAGGCTCTGCATCT
>CAMBCD010000364.1 GCA_945863085.1 Bordetella parapertussis | reverse complement strand
CCGGCAACGCTGGCTGACCGCATCGTCGGCCTGCATGCAGTGTATGCCGTGACCAGCGCGCTCTACCACCGCGAACGCACGGGAGAAGGCCAGGCCGTTGAAGTGCCGATGTTCGAATGCATGAGCCAGATGATCCTCGGCGATCATTTCGGCGGCCGCACATTCGATCCCCCGCAAGGTGCCGCCGGTTACGCGCGCGTGCTGGCACCGCAGCGCAAACCCTTCCGCACATAGGATGGTTATATCTGCGTGCTGATGTACAACGACAAACAGTGGCAGGGTTTTTTCCGCCTGATCGGCCGTGACGACCTGTACCGCGACGATCCGCGTTTCAACTCCCACGAAAACCGCTCGGCGCGCATTGACGAGGTCAACAGTTTTGTCGCCGGCGAAATGCTCAAACGCAGCACCGGCGACTGGCTGGAGGTGCTGATGGCCGCCGACATTCCCGCCGCACGCATGAATGCGATTGATGACGTCATCGACGATGAACACCTCACTGCCACCGGTTTCATCAGGATGGAAGAACATCCGACCGAAGGGACGCTGCGCACGACCCGCGCCGCCACCCAGTGGTCACACACGCCGCCGGCGCCGCAATGCGGCGCGCCGCGGCTCGGCGAACATGGCGCGGAAGTGTTGCGGGCGGCCGGTTACAGCGACGACGAAATCCGCGCGCTTGCGGCTTCCGGCGCAACCACAATCACTTCCTGAGGACAGGTCCGGATGGACTTCGAATTTTCAGACGACCAGCGCGCCATCCAGGATGCAATCACCCGCGTCTGCGCGCGTTTCGGTGCTGAATACTGGTTGCAGAAAGACCGCGACGGCGGTTTTCCCCATGAATTCCATGCCGCCATCGCCGCCGACGGCTGGCTGGGCATCGCGATGCCCGAACAGTACGGCGGCAGCGGCCTCGGCATCACCGAAGCGGCACTGATGATGGAAACCATCGCCGCCTCCGGCGCCGGATTTTCCGGGGCTTCGGCGATCCACATGAACATTTTTGGCCTGCACCCGGTGGTGGTGTATGCGAGCGACGAACAGAAACAACGCTGGCTGCCGCCGCTGATCGCTGGCACCGACAAAGCCTGCTTCGGCGTCACCGAACCCGGCGCCGGCCTCAACACGACGCGCCTCACCACCAAGGCAGTGCGCGACGGCGATGATTACGTCATCACCGGGCAAAAGGTCTGGATCTCCACCGCGCAGGTCGCCAACAAAATCCTGCTGCTGACCCGCACCACGCCACTGGAACAGACCAAAAATCCGATCGACGGTCTGACCCTGTTTTACGCCGACATCGACCGCAGCAAGGTCGAAGCCCGCGAAATCGAGAAAATGGGCCGCAAGGCGGTGGATTCCAACCAGGTGTTCATCGACGGCCTGCGTGTGCCGGCGGCCGACCGTATCGGCGAAGAAGGCAAGGGTTTCCGCTATATCCTCGACGGCCTCAATCCCGAACGCATCCTCGTCGCCGCCGAAGCCGCAGGCCTCGGCCGCGCTGCATTGAATCGGGCAACCCAATATGCCGGCGAACGCATCGTGTTCGACCGGCCGATCGGCCAGAACCAGGCCATCCAGCATCCGCTGGCGCAGCGCTGGATCGAACTCGAAGCCGCGCGACTGCTGACCTACAAGGCGGCAGGCCTCTACGATGCCGGCAAACCCTGCGGCGCCGAAGCCAATGCCGCAAAATATTTCGCCGGCGAAGCCGGTTTCAAGGCCTGCGAAACCGCTGTGCTGACCCATGGCGGCATGGGTTACGCCAAGGAATTCCACGTCGAGCGCTACTTCCGCGAAGCGATGATTGCGCGCATCGCGCCGGTCAGCCCGCAGCTGATCCTTTGCTACATCGCGGAACGCGTGCTGGGACTGCCCAAGTCCTATTGATCGGTCTTGCTGCGGCGGCGCGCGCCGTGATGCTGCAACAACAAGCGCACCTGCTCCACTCCCGCCGCAACGTCATCACCCGGCTCCATCAGCGGCAGAAAACCCGTGACCCGCTGCCGGTAATTGAAATACACCGGCAGGATCGGCACACCGGCGGCGCGGGCAATCCGGTAAAAACCGGACTTGAAGCGCGCACCCTCAGTACGTGTGCCTTCCGGCGTGATCGCCAGCCACAATTGTTCCTGTTTGCTGAAGGCCGCAGCCATCAAGTCGGCCAGGTCTTCCGGCTGCGCGCGATTGACGGGGATGCCGCCCAACCAGCGCATGAATCCGCCCAGCGGCCAGAAAAACAGGCTGTGTTTGGCGATGAAGGCCACGCGCAGGCCGAGCACGTACAGGAATGCCGCGCCGATGACGAAATCCCAGGCGGAGGAATGCGGCGCAATGGCGATGACCAGCTTCGGCTGATCCGGAAATTTCCCCTCGCTGCACCAGTCCAGTCGCCGCAGTATCCAGCGCCCCAGCGGTCGCAAAGGGCCGTAATGGCGGCGCGGCACCGTGCCACCGACAGGGACGGACTCCACCGGCATGCGCGATTCTGCATCAGGCATAGTTTCCTCCAGCCCTGAGCACGGCATGACCGGCCGCGCCATCATCCATCAGTCGAATAGTTTTTTATAACTTATTGTTTTTATTTGTTATTTTTCTATAACAGCATACGGCCGGTCATGCTCCAGCGACGGCATCATGCCGCGGATTTTGGCCACCCGCGCCGGATCAATGTCCGCATAAATGATGCCGGGCTCCTCACCGCCATCGGCCAGCACCTCACCCCAGGGATCAACGATCAGCGCATGGCCGTAGGTCTGGCGGTTTCCCGGATGTTCACCGCACATGGCAGGCGCCAGGATGTAAGCGGCGTTTTCAATGGCACGCGCCTTGAGCAGCGTATGCCAGTGCGCCTTGCCGGTCTGGCGCTGAAAAGAAGCAGGAACACTGATGAACTGCGCGCCCTGCTGCGCCAGCGTGCGATACAAATGCGGGAAACGCACGTCGTAACAAATCGTCATGCCCAGCCTGCCCCAGGGCGTATCAGACACCACGGCCTGCTCACCGGGACGATACGATGACGATTCGCGGATCACCTTGCCGTCGGGCAAGGTGACATCAAACATGTGGATCTTGTCGTAGGTCGCCACCACCGCACCATCCGCAGCGATCAGGTACGAACGGTTGACGATGCGCTCCTCACCGGTTTTCAGCGTCAGCGAACCGATCAACAGGCAGATATTGTTGCTGCGCGCCAGGTTCTGCAGTTCCACCAGCGTCGCGCCGCCGTCCGGATCCAGCGCCCCCTCGCGCATCACCCGGCCGCTGCCGTCCATCATCAGCGAGTATTCCGGCATCAGCACCAGTTGCGCCCCCTTGC
>CAMBCD010000363.1 GCA_945863085.1 Bordetella parapertussis | reverse complement strand
TGGGAATCTGGGCCGTTGCCCAGAAATACACGCCTGCCAGCAGCAGCGTGCATACAAAAATGATGCGGTCGGTCATTGCTTTTTATCTCCTCCGGATGAGCGGCGCCTCCGATCAGAGCGCCGCACTTGCCCCGCACTGGTCTGCGCATATTTTCGTATTGCCGGCGGGTTTCGCAGGTCAAAATCTTAACCGAGAACGCAGCCGCCGTGTTGCCGGCGTACTGCAATGGAAAACCGGATCGTGAAATTGACAATGCGACCGGCCCCGCGTCGGCACGTCCGATCCGGTACTGCTTCACCCGCGCCGGACATCTCCGCGTTGCGGGCTTGCCCAGCGTCGCCTTCGCCGCAGCACCAGGCTCAGGGCACCTGCCACGCCTTGATGCGCTCCCAGTTGAGTGCGACACCGAGTCCGGGCGCCGGCGGAAGTTCAATGTGGCCGGGTTTCGGCTGCAGGTTGCAGGTAATGATGTCCTCCGTCACGCCCATCGGTCGCAGCGATCCGATTTCGTGCGGCAGCACGAAACTGGAGCACGCCGCAGCCAGCTGCGCCTCGGCCGCTGCGGCGAGGCCCATTTCGAATACGTGGCCCAGCACGCAGGGAATGCCCGCGGCCTCGAGCATGCGCGTAATGAGCAAGGCGCCCTCGATGCCGTGCTTGGTCACCTTCACCTTCACCCGGTTGGCGGCGCGCAAACGGATCACGTTGACGGCGTCCTGCGGCGTGACCACCGTGTCGTCGGTCATGATCGGAATGCCGACTTTGGCGTGCACTTCGGCCATGCCGAGCAGGTCGCCGCGGCCGACCGGCTGCTCGACGTGTTCGGGGTTGTAGCGCTCGATAGCCCGGATCAGGCGAATGGCGTCGGCCGGATGGTAGTGGTCGTTCGCATCGACGCGCAGCTGGATATCCGGTCCGACCGCCTCCCGTACTGCCGCGACGCGCCGGACATCGCTGGCGTGCGTTTCCCCGATCTTGATCTTGATGGTGTCGTAACCGGCCGCCACTTCCGCGGCAGCAACTGCGGCCATCTCGTCGGGCGCCATGATGCCGATCACCATGCCCATCACCGGGATCGACGCACTGCGGCGCCCGCCCAGCAGGTCCATCACCGGGATGCCAAGTGACTTCGCATGCAGGTCGCACAGCGCGTTTCCGATTCCCGCCTTGACCCAGGCGCGGCCCTTGAGCGCCGCATCCACGCGGGCTCGGGCGTACGTGCGTTCCGCGACCGGCACCCCGACCAGCGCGGGTGCCGCATAACGCCTCACGGCGCCGACAATTTCCTCAAGGAATTCCTCGGGTTTCCCCGGCGGTGCCGAAACGATCTCGCCGATGCCTTCGAGGCCGTCGCGGTCGGTCTGCAGGCGCACGATCACCGAAACGTGGGATCGCGTCTGCCCCTCGGAGATGCGGAAATCCCGCAATCCGGTCACGACGACCGGGATGGCTTCGACCGCCGTGATCTTCGGTTCAGCCATCACTTCCCTTCCTTCAGGCGCCGCAGCATGTCGCGGTACAGCGTTTCCTGCTGCGCAAGAAAGTTCTGGAAATCCGCACCGATCAGGACGTGTTCGGTCGCCATGTTCGTCGCGACATATTCCTTGAATTCCTTCGACGCGGTAACTTTCTTCATGACGTCGCTCCAGAATTTCATGGCGTCCGCCGGGATGTCCTTCGGCACCGCGACACCGCGCCACATCTGAAACGGCACCGTATCTATACCCTGCTCCTTCATGGTGGGGACATCGTCCATCAGGGCAAAACGCGTGGGCTTGAATACGCCCAGCACACGGATGTTTTTCGCCTTGATCTGCCCCATGTACTCCAGCGGATTGCCGACACCGAGGTCGACATGCTTGCCCATCAGCATCGTCTGCATGCGGCCGCCACCGTCGAAACGCACGATCTTGAAACTCACCCCGGTCGCCGCCTCGAACACGGCGATGGCCATGTCGTCCGCGGGTCCCGAGGAGGCGATGCTCAGGGTGCGCGGCGGCATTTTCCTGGCTGCCGCGACAAGGTCTTTTGCGCTCTGGTACGGCGAGTCCTTGTCGGTGATCATCAGGTAGTCGTCGAGCATGAAGTTGGAAAGCGGCGTGAGATCACGCCATCCGCTCGAGCCCGCAATGCGGATCGGCGTGATCTGCGATTGCGGGTTGATCAGCACCAGCGTATGCGGATCGCGGTGCTTGTTGTTCACGACGTAAGCGATGCCGACCGAAGTGCCGCCACCCGCCTTGTTGTTGATGTTTACCGACGTCGGTATCAGTTTCTGGTCGGTGATGACCTTGGCGATGACCCGCGCCATCAGGTCCGCCCCGCCGCCGGCCCCGAACGGCACGACAAACTCCACGTCGCGCGCGGGCTTCCACTGCGCGTAGGCGGGAGCTGCCCCGATTCCGGATATGGCCAATATGGCTGAAAAAAGAACAGACGGGAAGCAACGTGGCGTCAGCGCATGAAAAAAGCGGACATCGTGTTTCATGACTCCTCCTTGTGGTCGTGCGGCTCTTGTATTTCGGCAATGTACAAAACGACCCCTGCAGCTGCATCGCCGTAGGTATCGGGCACCGTGAAGCACCGTGTACAGGCTTCGAGTCATCCGGTTGCAAGCGGCCTCCCCTTCCGGCTTACACGAAGTTGCGGAACGGCCCGGTTTTCCGCAGCAGGTGCATGGTAGCTTGGCAATCCCCTGCCGACAACACGTTCATCGCGCAGTTGCGGTCGCAGATATCGCCGGAATCAGGCCTAACGAACGCGCGGGTTTCCCCGACTGCGCATCGTGCGACATAATTTGTCCTCGCGACAAGCCGCTCCGCAGCCGCAAAGGTGTTGCCATCCGGGCTCCGTGCCTCATCTCTCCGGGAGCACGCATGCGCCACAATCATTTCAATGCCACGAAGGTATTCACTGCCGGCGCCGGAGTCCGCATTGCGCAATTTCGGCGGCGATGAATATGGTCAGGGTTCATCGCGCGACCGGGCTGCCAAGGTGCCGCAGCTGCTGGGTGTCAAGGCGGTGATCGTGCGTGCCTTCGAACGCATCCACCAAGCCAATCTGGTATTCATGGGTGTACTGGCGCTGCAGTTCGACGGCAGCGATGTCATCGACATCACCGGCATCGAACAACGCATCACGCCGCGGCAGGATGTGGCGATGGTGATCACCCGCAAGAGCGGCACAAAGTAAATCGTGCCGCTGACGCTGCGCATCGCGATGCCGGTCGAGGTTGACTATTGCCGGCACGGCGGCATCCTGCCTTAGTTGTTGCGAGAACTGCTAGCTTAATTCACGAATCCGGGTACCACGAAACGACGCAGCTGGAC
>CAMBCD010000362.1 GCA_945863085.1 Bordetella parapertussis | reverse complement strand
GCCGGTGTAGAAGGCCATGCCTGAAGGTGCAATCGACGGCACCCAGACATGCAGCGGTTGCTCCATGCCGGGTTTGGCATTGCCTTCTCCGATCTTGGTACCGAAGCCGTAATTGACGCCGTAGGTGATCACTGGCCAGCCGTAGTTGCGCCCGGAACGCATCACGTTGACTTCATCGCCGCCCTGCGGGCCGTGTTCCTGCGTCCACAATTCGCCGGTCTGCGGATGCAGGGCTGCACCCTGGATGTTGCGGTTGCCCAGGGTGAATTTTTCCGGTCTGGTGCCTTTTAGTTTCACAAAGGGATTGTCGGCGGGTACGCGGCCATCATCGTGCAGACGGATCACCGAACCGGCGTGGTCGTCGAGTTTCTGCGCGCGCGGCATGTCGCCGCGGTCACCGAGCGAAAGATAAACAAAGTTTTTGCGGTCGAAGACGATGCGCCCGCCGAAGTGATGCCCGGCGCGGGTTTTCGGTTCCATGCTGAACAGTACTTTTACATCCGTGATGCGATGCGCATTTGCGTTGATTGTCAGCTTGCCGCGTGCCATCGCCGTGCCCCAGCCACCCGCTCCCGGTGCGCTGTAGGAAAAATAAATCCAGCCGTTGTCGGCGTACTGCGGATGCAGCGCAAGGTCGAGCAATCCACCCTGGCCGTTGGCGACGATCTCCGGCAGGCCTTCGACGGGTTTGGGATCAAGCTTGAAATCCTTGCTGACGATGCGCAGCCGCCCGGCGCGCTCGGTCACCAGCATGCGACCGTCGGGCAGAAAGGCGATGGACCAGGGATTCTCCAGGCCGCGCACCAGCGTGACCACGCGGAAGCTGTGTTTTTCGGACTGGATGGTCTGCGCCGCGACCGGAAACGCAAACACCAAAGCCGTCATTCCGGCGCAAGCCGGAATCCAGAACTGCTGAGCCCAAATCCCTGCCCGGCCGGTTCCTGACGTCAAATGCACTGGATTCCGGCTTGCGCCGGAATGACGATAAAAATATCGTCCCGCTGTAACTCGCACGGCACATAAGGCGATGCGTATCTTGTCAACGACAAATTCAGATAAACAGTTACGCATAATCCCGTCAGAAATGAGTAATGGCCCGCGTTTATAATAGCGCCCTTTCGCAACACCGCTTCTGTAACTGATGCTTCCCCTCCAGCTGCCCGCACCGGGGCAGCGCGCAAGCACTGCACTGCTGCAGGGTTCGAGTGATGCCCCGGCGCTCGCCGCGCTGGCGGCCCGTGCACGCCCATTGCTGGTGATTACCGAGTCGGCTTGGCAGGCGCAGCGCCTGTTGCAGGAGATTCCCTTCTTCGCGCCGCAGTTGCGCGTACACCTGCTGCCTGACTGGGAAACCCTGCCCTACGACCAGTTCTCGCCCCACCACGACCTGGTGTCGGAACGGCTGGCGACCTTGTGCCAGATCGCCCGCGGCGAATTTGACATCGCGCTGGTGCCGGTGACCACGGCGCTGTACCGCATGGCGCCCGTCGATTACATCACCGCGAATACCTTTTATTTCCGCCAGGGCGCAAAACTCGGCGCCGATGCGCTGCGCCACCAGCTGGTGCTGGCCGGTTACAACCATGTCACGCAGGTGGTCGCGCCCGGTGAATACAGCTTCCGCGGCGGGCTGATCGACCTTTATCCGATGGGCAGTCCACTGCCCTACCGCATCGACCTGTTCGACGAGGTCATCGATTCCATCCGCAGCTTCGACATCGACAGCCAGCGCTCGATCATCAAGGTGCCGGAAGTGCGGTTGCTGCCGGCGCGTGAATTCCCGCTCGATGAAGACGCGCAGAAATATTTCCGCCAGCGTTTCCGCGAACGGTTTGAAGGCGACCCCTCGCGCAGCAAGGTCTACAAGGATATTTCCAAAGGCATCCCCACCGCGGGTATTGAATATTTCCTGCCGCTGTTTTTCGAGAACACCGCACTGGTCACCAATTACCTGCCGAAGAACACCACGCTGTGCCTGCGCCCCGGTGTCAGTGAAGCCATTGATGAATTCTGGGCCGACACCCGCGGTCGCCATGCGATGGTACGCGGCGATCTCGCCAATCCGGTGTTGCCGCCGCAGGAATTGTTCCTGACCGAGGATGCCTTCTTCGGGGCAATCAAAGCCTTTCCGCGCATCGATATTGCCGCAGCCACCACAGCGATGGCGGGCTCACCTGCCGAATCCGCTGAAAATATCAATAAAATCAATAACTTATATGATATCTCCGCCACCGCATCATTGCCGCCATTAAACGTCGAGCGCCGCGCCGACGATCCGCTGCACCGGCTGCGCGATTTTGGCAGCAGCTTCGATGGTCGCGTGCTGGTTCTCGCCGAAAGCCTGGGCCGCCGCGAAACCATGCTCGAGTATTTCGCCGAATACGACCTGAAGCCGGCACAGGCTGCGGATTACGCGCAGTTCAAAGCGGGCGATGCACCCTTTGTGCTGAGTGTGGCGCCGCTGCAGACCGGTTACATCGACACCGCGGCGCGAGTGGCGGTCATCACCGAAAACGAACTCTATGCCGCGCAGGTACGCCAGCGCGCCGCGCGTGATGCCAAACGCACCGCCCCGGAAAACATGCTGCGCGACCTGTCCGAGGTCAAGATCGGCGATCCGGTGGTACACGAAACCCATGGCATCGGCCGTTATGTCGGATTACAAACGCTGGACCTCGGCGAGGGGACGACCGAATTCCTGACGCTGGAGTATGCCAACAACGACAAACTCTACGTCCCGGTATCCGGCCTGCATTTGATCAGCCGTTACAGCGGCGCCTCAGCGGACCAGGCGCCCCTGCATCAGTTAGGCAGCGGGCAATGGGACAAGGCGAAGAAAAAAGCCGCGGCGCAGGTGCGCGATACTGCCGCCGAACTGCTGGCGCTGTATGCGCAGCGCGCGGCGCGCGAAGGTTATGCCTTTAATCTGAAGCCGCACGATTACGAGGCCTTTGCCGAGGGGTTCCCTTTCGAGGAAACCGCCGACCAGGCTGCGGCGATTACCGCCACCCTCGACGACCTCAAAAGCAGCAAACCGATGGACCGCCTGGTCTGCGGCGATGTCGGTTTCGGCAAAACCGAAGTCGCGTTGCGCGCCGCCTTTGTCGCGGTGGCCGACGGCAAACAGGTCGCCGTGCTGGTGCCAACCACGCTGCTCGCCGAACAGCATTTCAACACCTTCTCCGACCGTTTCGCCGACTGGCCGGTCAAGATTGCCGAGTTTTCGCGCTTCCGCAGCACGGCTGAAACCAATGACGCGCTGGCCGGCCTCGCCGCCGGCCGCGTCGACATCGCCATCGGCACGCACAAGCTGATCGGCCGCGACATCAAGTTCAAGAAC
>CAMBCD010000361.1 GCA_945863085.1 Bordetella parapertussis | reverse complement strand
TGTGGACCAATTTCTGCAACATCACCTGCAACAAACCGGAATGGCTGACTGACCCGCGTTTCAAGGACCTGCCGTCACGCCTGAAAAACATCGATGTGCTGGAAGCGGAAATCGAAAAGGTCTTTGCCACCCAGCCAACCGCATACTGGGTCGAAAAACTCGATGCGGCACAGGTGCCCGGCGGACCGGTCTACACCTATGCGCAGATCCTCGACGATCCCCACATCAAGGCACGCAACATGGTCGTTGAATACGATCACCCCAAAATCGGCCGCATGAAATCCCTCGGCATCCCCGTCAAATCCAGCGGTGAGCTGACCGCCATCCGCCAGCCCGCGCCCTGGCTCGGCCAGCACACTGAAGAAACCGTGCGCGGACTCGACTACCGGGACGCCGACATCTCTACACTGTTTGCCGAAGGTGTTTTGTACGACAAATACCGCGCCGGCAAGCCGGCCTGAGCAGGAAAAATCGCGGAGCCCATGATGTCTGCTCCCTGGCAGCAGAAAAAACAGCGAGGCAAATGATGACAACTTCCTGGATATTGTTGCTGGTTGCCGGTCTGCTCGAAGTGGTCTGGGCCATCGGCCTCAAATACACCGACGGGTTCAGCAAGCTGGCACCCAGTGTGATCACCATCACCGCGATGATCGCCAGCGTCTGGCTGCTCGCGCTGGCATTGAAGGGCATCCCCGTAGGCACCGGTTATGCGATATGGACGGGTATCGGCGCCGTGGGCACCGCGATTTTCGGTATCGTGCTTTTTAATGAGGCCGCCACTGTCGCCCGGCTGGCCTGCATCGGGCTGATTGTGGCCGGCATTTTCGGGCTGAAACTCGTTTCCAGCAGCAGCTGAGCGCGGATCAGGACTGCACTGCCAGGACCTTTTTCACCGCGGCACGCCCGGACATGCGCGTGAAGTGATCGTGCACCTTGGGAAAACGCGCGACATCCACACCATCACCCTTCAACCACCCGGTCATCGTGAACAGATAGGGATCGCAAATCGTGTAGTCCGGGCCCGTCACCCACGGCCCCGCAAACATTTCCCGTTCGATCAGTTCGAAACAGGCGCCCACCGTCTCCGGCACCTTGCGTTGCATGTCCTTGATCGCTGCAGGATCGTCAGCCCAGCGATAGCCGCGCCTGCCGTGCGCATGGGCGACATGCACGGTCGAACACAGATAGCTGTTGAAGGCCTGGATGCGGGCAAACGCGTAAGGGTCGGCCAGCGGCGCGAGCCGCGCCTCCGGAAAAATCTGCGCAATGTACGCGAGGATTGCCGGCGTCTCGGTCAGGATGCCCTGCTCCGTAATCAACGCCGGCACCCGTGCTTTGGGATTGATCGCCAGGTATTCCGGTTTGCCCTGGTCGTTGGCGCGAAAATCCAGGCGCACCGCCTCGTACTGCGCATTCGCCTCTTCCAGCGCGATATGCGACGCCAGCGCACAGGTGTTCAGGGCGTAAAACAGTTTCAGCATGGAATTATCCTTTCCTGAAATAGGCTTGGATTTCTGCTTATGCCTGTGTTTGCTTTATGGTTTTGCTGCCGGAGGCGATGCGGCCGGCGCTGAAGGGAGTACTAGTGTCGGTGCTGGTGTTGGCACGGGTGACAGTGTCAGTTCCGGTACCGCCGGCGCAGGCGTCAAGACCGTGGTCACTGCGGGGCCTGCCGCCGCCGGGATTTCGGGACTGGGGGTTGCCGCGACAGGCTGTTCAGGGTTCTCATCCATCACCCCTTCGAGTTCGCACTGGTTCCGGCCACGGGTCACTGTCAGGGTGCCGGTAATCTTGCCGGTCATGCCGCAGAACCGTTCGCGGTCGATATCGCGAAACAGGAATTTCACCGAAGTGCGGCTGTAGTCGATCAGGAACGCGCCCTTTTCCTCGTTGAGCGTCACTATCGTCACACTGCCTGGATCCTCCCACTTGCTGTACGCATCATCGCGAACGATGTGTACCGAGCAGGTGCGCGGTTTCCACTTCGAGTAATAAGCCAGGCTTTTCAGGCGCCCGCCGATCAACTCGACGGCAATGCGTGCATGCCGGTCTTCAGTGCCGAGTTTGCACTCCAGCTTTTCCAGCCTGCCGCGCATCGGACCACCCTGCTTTTTTTGCGGCCCCTTGTGCTGCATTTTCTGCGCCGGTTTTTTTGCGGTCTGTGGCTTCGCTGTCTGCGGTTTCATCTGCTGGGCGCCAGCCGGGCCCGCAATCAGCGCCATCAAAAACAAGCAACCTGTTGTTTTTAATGATTTTATAAGAGGCATCACCGGGACATCCACACTCCGTTCAGAGCGCCGCCACAATGGCATCACCCATCTGCGTGGTACCCGCCTGGCCGCCGAGGTCGCCGGTCAGGTGTTTTGCCTCGGCGACGACTTTGTCGACTGCCGCATCGATCAGCGCCGCGGCCGCGGTGGCCTTGGGGTCATTCCGGGTGCGGCCCAGCCATTCGAACAGCATCTTGCCCGACATGATCATCGCATAAGGATTCGCCATGTTCTTGCCGGCGATGTCCGGTGCAGAGCCATGCGTGGCCTGCGCCATCGCCTGCTTTTCGCCGACCACCAGTCCCGGCGCCAGGCCCAGGCCACCGACCAGTCCGGCGCCGAGGTCGGTGACGATGTCGCCGAACTGGTTGGTGGTGACCACCACATCGTACTGCTGCGGCTTCATCACGGCCTTCATCGCAAAGCCGTCGATCAGCACTTCCTCGAATTCGACATCGGGATAATTTTTCGCCATCTTGCGGCATTCCTGCGCGAACATGCCGCAGACCAGCCGGTACACCGGTTCCTTGTGCAGGGCCGTGACTTTCTTGCGTTTGCGCGTGCGCGCGATCTCGAAAGCCTCTCGTGCAACGCGGCTCGCCCCCTTGCGCGTCACCACACGCATGCCGATGGCGATGTCGTCATTGGGTTGAAACTCGCCGGCGCCCGCAAACACCACGCTGCCCGACTGCATGCCTTCCGTAGTCTCGCGCAGGAACACGATGTCCACGTCCTTGTGCAGCGACGGCAGCTTGGGGTAGGACTTCACCGGTTTCACATTCGCGAACAGCTCGAACTTCTTGCGCAGCGGCGGATTGATCCAGGTGTTGTCAGTGCGCGGATAGGCGTTGTGGCCGATGGGCCCCTGCACCCAGCCGTCGACCAGTTTCAGCGTGTCCACCGTCACCTGCGGCATGGTGTGGCCGTGCGATTCGTGGCCCTTGCGGCCGATCGGCAGCGGCAACCATTCGATCTGCACCCCGGCCTTGGCCGCGGCAGCCTTCATCACCTTGACGCACTCCGGCACGACTTCCAGCCCGATATCGTCACCTTCGAGTATTCCCAGTTTGTACACTGACT
>CAMBCD010000360.1 GCA_945863085.1 Bordetella parapertussis | reverse complement strand
GCGTCAGCGGGCTGACCGTGACGGAGGTCAAGGGATTCGGCCGGCAGAAGGGGCATACCGAGCTTTACCGTGGCGCGGAATATGTCGTCGATTTCCTGCCCAAGGTCAAGGTCGAGGTCGTGGTTCCGGACAAGATGCTGGAGGCGTCGATTGATGCCGTGGTCAAGGCGGCACGCACCGGCAAGATCGGCGACGGCAAGATTTTTGTCAGCGATGTGTCGCAGGTGATCCGTATCCGCACAGGCGAAACCGACGAAGCCGCCATCTAGGCGGCTGTTTTTCAGGTCCTGTTGCGGCTGCCCCGAAGCAGGACCAGCACCGCGCCGCCGCCGCCATCGGCCTGCGGCGCCTGGCAGTAGGCCAGTACCTCGTCGCGCTGGGCCAGCCAGCCCGCCACTTTTTTCTTCAGTACCGGTTCCCGGTTGGGTGAACCCAGGCCTTTGCCGTGCACGATACGCACACAGCGCAGTCCTTCATGCACGCAATGTGCCAGAAATTCCGCAGTCAGGATCCGCGCCTCCGGAACTGTGAGGCCGTGCAGGTCGAGGTGATCCTGCACCACCCAGTGGCCACGGCGCAGTTTTTTCAGATGCTGCGTTGATATGCCATTGCGCAGGAACAGCAACTCTTCGCCATTTTCCAGTCCCTGTTCCCAGGCAGGGGCATCGCTGAGCGTATCGCGCAGCACTGCGGCTTCGTCAAGCTGTCGTTGCGCGGCAATCGGGTGGGGACGTGGCCGGACCAGTTTGGCGCGGTTGGCCGGAGGCAGTGGTGTGACATCGGCTAGGGCTGCCTGCAGCAGTTCCTGAGCCGACTTATCCTGCAGTGGCTGGACGGGTCCTCGCGGTCTGGCCTTTTTCATGGCGTATCCGCGCGGCCGGTTCGATTCAAGCCTGGTTTAGACCAAGCCCTTGCTCTCGAGATATTTCTGCGCATCCAGCGCGGCCATGCAGCCGGTGCCGGCACTGGTCACCGCCTGCCGGTAGACATGATCCTGCACGTCGCCGGCGGCAAATACGCCGGGAATGCTGGTGGCGGTGGCGTTGCCCTTGAGCCCGCTGTGGGTGACGATGTAACCGTTTTGCATTTCGAGCTGGCCTTCGAAAATGTCGGTATTCGGCTTGTGGCCGATCGCGATGAACACACCCTGCAGCTGTTTGTCTGTGGTCGCGCCGGTCTTGGCATGTTTGATGCGCATGCCGGTGACACCGGTGTTGTCGCCCAGCACCTCATCCAGCACGTGATCCCAGACAATGGTGGCCTTGCCGGCGGCGACGCGTTCATTCAGTTTGTCGACGAGGATGGCTTCGGCGCGGAACTTGTCGCGGCGATGCACGATGGTGACGTGTTTGGCGATGTTGGTCAGGTACAGCGCTTCCTCGACGGCAGTGTTGCCGCCGCCAATCACCGACACGTCCTGGTTTTTGTAGAAAAATCCGTCGCAGGTGGCGCATCCCGACACGCCCTTGCCCATGAATTTTTCTTCCGAGGGCAGGCCGAGGTACATCGCCGATGCGCCGGTGGCGATGATCAGCGCATCGCAGGTGTAGGTTCCCTGGTCGCCGATCAGCGTGATGGGAGTGTCTTTCAGACGCACCGTGTGGATGTGGTCAAAAATCATTTCGGTGTTGAAACGTTCGGCGTGTTTCTGGAATCGTTCCATCAGTTCAGGTCCCTGAACGCCCTCGGCGTCGGCGGGCCAGTTGTCGACGTCGGTGGTCGTCATCAATTGACCGCCCTGGGCGAGCCCGGTGATCAGCACTGGTTTCAGGTTGGCGCGAGCGGCGTAAACAGCGGCGGAATAACCGGCGGGGCCGGAACCGAGTATCAGTACCCGGCAGTGCCGGAGCGTGGAGGCTGAAGGGGATGTCATGATTGCGAAAGTGGGCGGAGTTGAAAAAACGACAATGTAGCAGCTTGGGGGAGTCGTTGCGATACTCTGATAAGATTCATACAGGGATATTTAGCTAATTTAAAACAACTAAAAAATAATTTTGCATATGCTGCGCTACAAGATAAGCGCCTCATTTGACGAGAGCCGGAGGGCACAGCTCATGCCTTGGCTACGCGCGGCATTTGCAACCAGTCTGTTTTTGATGCTGGCCATGGCGCAGTCGATTGCCGCCGGTTTCCCCGAAAGACTGCAAAACGATACTGTCGGCCATGATTTTTCGCGGAACCCCGTTCTTGCGCAGGCAGGCATCAGCGCTGCCAACGCCGCGGATTTGGCCGAAAGCCGCACTCTGAAATTCGAAATCCGTGATTACCATGCCGATGGCAATACGCTGTTGCAGCAATCGGAAATCGACCGTGCCATGGCACCGTTTACGGGACTGCTGAAGGACTTTGGTGACGTGCAGCGTGCGCTGGAGGCGTTGCAGGAACTGTACCGGGAAAAAGGGTACAGCGGAGTTCGCATTACCCTGCCGGAACAGGAGCTTGAGCGCGGAAATGTCACTTTCAAGGTGATCGAACCCAGAATCAGGCGGGTGCTGGTCGAAGGCAACGAGCACTTCAGTTCCGACAATGCGCGCCGCAGTGTGCCGTCGCTTGTTCCTGACACTACGCCCAAGGCGCTGGAGATAGCGGCGAGCGTAAAGGTTGTCAACGAAAGTCCGGCCAAGCAGAGCACGGTTTTGCTGAGAACCGCCTCCAACGAAAGAGATGTGGATGCGGTGATCCGCATGGCTGATGTGTCGCCGGTTCGTTATAGCGCGAGTTTAGACACTACCGGTACTGAGGAGACTGGGAAATACCGGACAGCATTTGCATTCCAGCATGCGAATTTGTTTGACCGTGACCATGTGTTGACCATGCAGTACATCACTTCTCCCCAGAATAGAAACGATGTGGAGGTCTTCGGGGTGGGTTATCGCATCCCGTTATATGCGATCGGGGATTCCATTGACCTGGTGGCCGGCTATTCAACTGCCGATTCCGGCACTGTGCAGAACCTTTTCAATGTTTCCGGACAGGGATCGATTTATGCTGTCCGTTACAACCAGAATTTCCGAAAATTCGGTGATCTTGATCATCGTCTGGTGTACGGACTGGATTACCGTGTGTACCGGAACATGGTGACCCCTGTGGGTGGCAATTCCAATATCACGCCTGATATCACGGTGCATCCGGCCAGCCTGACTTACAGCGGGCAGTTGCGCAATGACGGGCAAGATGCCAGTTTTTATTTTAACTTTGCCCGGAATATTCCTGGTGGTAATGACGGTACCGAACAGGATTTCAATGCTTCGCGACTGAATGCGCCGGCGACGTACCGCCTTTGGCGACTGGGTGGCGTTTATACGGGGAATTTCCAGAAAGAGTGGCAATTTCGCATCAAGTTTGATGCGCAGTATTCC
>CAMBCD010000359.1 GCA_945863085.1 Bordetella parapertussis | reverse complement strand
AGGTCGATGAGGCGCTGCGCCGCAGCGCGCTGAAAAAACTGTTCAGCGATCCGCACTTCAACATCATGGATGGCCTCGATACCTATATCGACGACTATTCCATTTCCGATCCCATCCCGGCCGCCATGCTCGCCGAAATGAAATCGGCGCAGGACATCCTGGCCTGGGCCAAAGAGACGGAAGAAGAAGCTGAGCTGCGGCGCAATCCGCCGCCGGTTGTTGCGGAGCAGATTGCAGAGGGCAAGACAGATACGGCGGAGAAGCTGCCTGCAGCGGATGCTGCTGAGCCGAAGTTGGAGTCCAAGTCTGAACCGGAGCCTGCCAAACCTGCATCCGATGGCGATAAGCAAAACGCGTAGACTCATCGCGTAAACTTCTTCTCGCGTAGACTCCGCACCGAATAATTTTTGCAGGAAAGCCATGCGCCAAAAGCCCCTGTTGTGCAACTGCAACCAGACCATGCAGGTCGATGGCAAAAAAATCGCCGGCGCGCTGGGCCTGCCGGATACGCCGGCCATACAAAGCGAAATGTGCCGGCAGCATCTGGCCTGCTTCGAGGCGGCGGTGAAGTCCGGCGATGACCTGCTGGTGGCCTGCACCCAGGAAGCCCCCTTGTTTACCGCGCTGCATGCCGAACTCGGCGGCGCCGGCGGCATCAGCTTCGTCAATATCCGTGAAACCGGCGGCTGGTCTGACGAAGGCAAACAGGCTGCGCCGAAAATGGCGGCCTTGCTGGCGGCGGCCGATTTGCCCGAGCCGGAGCCAGTGCCGACCGTTAGTTATGAAGCCGGCGGCGAACTTCTGATCATCGGGCCGGGTGCTGCGGTTTTGCCCTGGGCCGAGCGGCTGGCGGAACAGTTGTCCGTCACCGTACTGATGACCGACGAAGGGCGGGGCGCTGAATTACCCTCTGAACGCCGTTACCCGGTGTATTCGGGGCGGATCACCGCGCTGGATGGTTATCTCGGCGCCTTCACCGCAAGCTGGGAGCAGCGCAATCCGATCGACCTCGATGCCTGCACGCGCTGCGGCGCCTGCATCGAAGTGTGCCCTGAGCAGGCCATCGATTTCAGCTACCAGATCAACCTCGACAAATGCAAAAGCCACCGCAAGTGTGTGACCGCCTGCGGCAGTGTCGGCGCGATTGATTTTGATCGACCCGCTGTCGCGCGCGAAGATCGTTTTGATCTGGTGCTGGATTTGTCGGCGGTGCCGCAGATCCGTTTGCACCAGCCGCCTCAGGGTTATCTGGCCCCCGGCAAGGATCCGCTGGAACAGTCGCTGGCGGTGGCGAAACTTACGCAGCTGACGGGCGTATTCGAAAAACCGAAATTTTTTGTCTACAAGGAAAAAATCTGCGCCCACGGCCGGTCCGGCATCACCGGCTGCACGGCCTGCATCGATGTCTGCTCCACGGGTGCGATCAGCAGCCTGCTCAAGGAAAACCGCATCGCCATCGAGCCGCACCTGTGCATGGGCTGCGGCGGCTGCGCCACGGTCTGTCCGTCAGGGGCGATGACCTATGCCTATCCGCGTGTCGCCGATGTCGGCACGCGACTGAAGGCCGCATTAAAAGCCTATACCGCAGCAGGCGGACGCAATCCGCGGCTGCTGTTCCACAACAATACGGACGGGCGTGCGCTGATTACGCGGCTGGGCCGCCAGGGCAGGGGATTGCCGGCCGACATGATCCCGATCGAAGTGCTGCATGTGGCGGCCATCGGCATCGACCTGTTGCTGGGCAGCCTGGCGCTGGGTGCGGCGCAAGTGCTGATCCTCGCCGCAGGTTCCGAGGCGCCGGCTTATGCCGAAGCGACAGGCCGCCAGATCGCGCTGGCCGAAGACATCCTGCAGGGTTTTGGGTATGACGCCGGACGCCTGCACTGGGTCAGTGCCGACGACCTGCGGCAGGCAGAGCAGGCGCTGTGGGCATTAAAAACACCGGCCTCATTGTCGTCAGCCGGCTTTAACCTGACCAACGAAAAACGCGGCACCCTGGATTTTGTGTTCGACCATTTGCACAGCCATGCGCCGAAGAAGGTGGAGGCGATTGCGCTGAAAAGCGGTGCGCCCTTCGGCAACATCGCCGTCGATGCCGGCAAGTGCACGCTGTGCATGGCCTGTGTCGGGGCCTGTCCGGAAGGGGCGCTGCTCGATTCCAAGGAGGCGCCGGCGCTGCGCTTTATCGAAAAGAACTGCGTGCAATGCGGATTGTGCGTACGCACATGCCCGGAACAGGCGCTGGAATTACGGCCGCGTTTGTCGCTGGCAGCCCAGGCCAAAACCGCAAGAACCATCAACGAAGCTCAGGCCTTTGGTTGCATCAAATGCGGAAAACCCTTTGGAACCAAACAGATGGTTGACGGCATGTTGGCCAAGCTGGGCAAACACTCAATGTTCGCCGAACCCGGCGCACTGGACCGCATCAAGATGTGCGCGGATTGCCGGGTGATCGACCTGCTGCAGACTTCGCGGCATGGCAGCATAAACGACGTCTGATTTTGTATTGTGCAACGCCCTTTTTTTGTGCGGCACAGGATGGAGTTTTGGCGTAAAGCCACCTAAGATAGGGAAGAATTCACATATTGGCTGCGACGGCAGAAAATGATAGCGACGGCACAAAATCATTCCTCGCACACGGCGCCAGTAAGCGCCGGCACTGAGGAACAAGGGGCACGCGCCGCCTTATACGGCGTCCTCAGTCATCTCGTTTTTTCCGCACCATCCCCTGATTTTTTGCAGCAAATCGCCAGTTCACACGATGCCGTCAGCGACGACGCGTCGCCGCTGGCGCCGGCATGGCGCGCGCTGTGCGACACCGCCGGTCGCGCCGATGCGACGGCCGTGCGCGGCGAATTCGACACCGTGTTTGTCAGCACCGGCAAGCCCCCGGTTTCACTGTATGCCTCGAGCTATATGGCGGGGCGGCTGCGCGGCCAACTGCTGGCCGAACTGCGCGATGAACTGGCGCGCATGGGTTATGCGCGTGCTGAAGAGAGCACTGAATATGAGGACCACCTGTCGGCGCTGTGCGACGTGATGCGCGGCCTGATCGTTGATGAGACGGATCCGGCGGCATCCTTTGCCGCGCAGCAGCTGTTTTTCCGCGATTACCTCGCGCCCTGGTTCAACAAGGTGTGCGCTGCCATCAATGACTGCGAGCAGACGGCGTTTTATCGTCCGGTTGCCGCATTTGCCCATGCGTTTTTCCTCAACGAATCCGAGTATTTCGAGCTCAACTGAAGGAGGCCCTGTCCATGAACGCCAAAATGAGTCGCAGAAAATTCCTCGCTGCCGCAGGTGTGGGTGGCGCCGCCGTGGCGGTCGTGGCAGTGACCGGGCGGGATGAAAAGGCCGGCA
>CAMBCD010000358.1 GCA_945863085.1 Bordetella parapertussis | reverse complement strand
AACCGTGCCGGTTCGTCAGCGAACAAAGCGTGGCCCGCTGTTTCGAATATTGCAATCTGCGTCGCCGGCCGATGCTGCTGCAGGGCTTTTGCCTGGGCCGCGAATTGTGTACTGACGACATAGAGCAGCGGTTTCGGAAACGTGCGGGTGATGCTGCGCCAGTGCGTTCGTGCAATGCCGCGGGGACATACGGAAAGGCTGGCGTCCAGGGGCATGCGCAGCGCAGCCGTGGTCAGTGCTTCAATTTCAGGTCCGCTGCGGGTTGTGCCAAAAATGCCCTGCATGAAATCGGCGATGGCGGCGCGGCGGTCGCGCTTCAGCGCATCGCGGAACGTGGAACTGGATGGAGGCTCCGGATCCTCGCCCACCGAGCTGTCGACCAGCACCAGCCCGTCCAGCGCGGCATGGCCGTGGCGATGCACGTATTCCAGCACTTCAAGCGCCCCCAGTGACCATCCGACCAGCACGACGCGTGGATAACGCGCGACGAATTCCCGCACGTCGGCGGCGCGCCGCACGTTGTTGTAGCCGTTGGCGGCGACCGCTGACTCGCCCTGGCCGCGCGGATCCAGCGCGGCGACGCAACGGGACTGGCCGAGAGCGAGTAACTGTTCCCGCCACACCGCCGCCGGCATCGACCAGCCGGGCACAAACGCGATGACCGTTGCTGCGTCATGCATGGTTTTTCCCGGAGGACAGGCCTCCAGCACATGCAGCTGCACTCCGTCACTGGTGGTGAAGCGGGCGCTGTGTATCGTTGTATCCATCGCAGATGCCGCGTTCGCGTGATTGTCGGAAAAAACCGGAAATACGCCAGCCCAGGCCAGAAAAACAATCAGTTTAAAGCGTGCCGTGTTAGCGGGCATCCGGACGGGGTTGCGCTGCTGCGGGCGGGCGGCGTCCGATCATCAGGCTCGAGTAATTTTCACCCTGGTCACGCTGATAACCAAAACGGAACGGCAGTGCCGGGGGGCTCCCGCTGGCATAGGCGTCGGCCAGTGTTTTCTGGTACTTGTTTGCGAACGGTGAAATCGGCACGCCATAATTGCCATAAACACGCATTTGCCAGCCACGCTTGCGCAGTTCCGCGTACGGCAGGCCGGTGTCGTCCTGCAGCAGGAAGGTGCTGACATCAAAAAGAGTCTCCCGCATTTTCCGGAATTCGGAGATGTGCAGCAGATACGAAGCCGATTTGAGCAGTGTCGCCGTCGGCCCCAGTTTCCGCAGATAGTCGAGGAACTGCGGATAATCAGCGAGGCTTTTGTCCGAGGCATCGAGGGAAAAGTAGACCAGCCGCCGCACCTGAGCCGAACCCGGGGCGCGGAAATCGACGGTCACCCCGTCCAGATCGTGCTGCCGGCCACTCGCATGCGGGATTGGTGACGGCCCGATTCCGACTACCTCGACCCCTGCCAGCGCCATCGACACGGCCAGTACCGGCAATATGCCGCGCAGCTGGCTCGACTTGAAATCCTTTTTCATCGTGGTGGTGACGAAGTAATTCCGCGCGAACAGGTTGATCATGGTCCGCCGCATGTCTGCGAGCACCTGCGTGAACTCCTGCGGCGTCATCGCGACCGGATCCGGCATGGCGCCCACCGACTCCAGGCCAAACAGCACGTAGGTGCTGCAATCGGGGAAAAGGGTGTAGACATTGAGAAAGTCGGGGCCGCTGAAGGGATACAGCAGTGTCGGGCCGGAAGGACACTGCGCGGGAAGGCTGGTTTTCCGCCAGGCTTTCATCGCAGCCAGCTGCCCGTCGCGGGGCTGGGACCATGATCTCTGCATCAAGGCGGCATGGTTCCGCCACGTTTTTTCAGCCGCGAGTTTGGCATGATCGGCATGGGTGGGTGCGAGGCCGGCGAGCAGGCGGGCGGTCGAATTCACGGGCTGCGCCGCCTGTAACCCGGGAGCGAAGATGCACAAAAGAGTGCATACCCATGCTGCTGCGACCAACCGGGGAAGCCGGCGCTGTGTTGTTGTGGCGACTTTATGCACGCAAATATTCTAGCAGCATGCCGTCTGGAAACGTTGCTGCCACTTATTGCCGCCAGCTTTGCATTTCGCAAACATCGCCAAAAGGCAGGATCGTGGCGCCGTGACATTGCGCCCACGATATGCACTATGCGCGGGTGTCGTAAAGTGATGCGCCTATAATTGCTGGCGACTCACGACATCAAAAACGTCCTGGCGCTCGACGGCGCTGAACCTTCCGGCGGCACGCCGGCGGCGCTGGCTGCGTACCACAAGGCAGATTACGAGAAGCGGGGCGCGGTCATCAGCAAAGCCGGCATCAAGGGGAACTGAACATGACAGACAACAGCACGCCGGCCACGGCGACGCGGCAGTTCGCCGGCTTCGCCGCCGGCCTGAATTACCAGGCATTGCCCGATACGGTCAAAGAACATCTGACCATGTTCATGCTTGACTACCTGCGTGTGGCCTCTCTCGGTCAGCGCATGCCCTGGAGCGCATGGGCGACCAACCTTGCGCGCGAACTGGGCGGGCAGGGACATTCGACCGTATTGTTTTCGACTGACCGCACTGATCCGGAACGCGCCACCTTCGTCAACACCACCTATTCGGGCAGCATCGACGCCGACGATGTGCATGTCGGCTCCATGCTGCATCCCGGCTGCATCGTGATTTCGGCAGCGCTGGCCATCGGCGAAGCGCGCCACCTGCGTGGCGACAGGATCCTCGCCGCCATTGCTGCCGGTTACGAGAACATGATCCGCATCGGCTTGTCGATCCAGCCCTCGCATTTCAGGCGCGGCTTCCAGAGCACCGCCACCTGCGGCGGCTTCGGCGCGGCGACCGCGGCGGCCAGCCTGCTGTTCACCGGCGAGGACCGTATTACGCGCATTGCTGAAACCATCGGCCTGGTCGCCTCGTTCAGCGGCGGACTGACGCAGTTTTATCACTCGGGCTCCACCGTCAAACGCATCCATGCCGCGCATGCCGCGGGCGAGGGCATCCATGCCGCGTTGCTGGCGGAGGCCGGTTTCTCGGGGCCGGCCGACATTCTCGAAGGCCGCGATGGTTTTGCCCGCGCCTATGCCGACGGACATGATTTCGACAAGGGCCTTGCCGGCATCGGCAACCTCTGGCGGCTGCTCGAGACGGCGATAAAACCCCACGCCATCAGTGCGCGGGTGCTGTCGGCGGTCGAGGCCACCGGCAACCTGTGCCGGGAACACCAGCTCGACGCCGGCGACATCAAGGCGATCCGCGTCGGCATCCCGAAAATCATCCAGGGCCGCTTGACGGTTGCAGAGCCCAAGGACGTGCAGGCCGGACAAATGAGCCTGCCGTACTGCATGGCGATGGTGATCAGGCAGGGCAAAAAAGTGCCGCCCGGATT
>CAMBCD010000357.1 GCA_945863085.1 Bordetella parapertussis | reverse complement strand
CAAGTTCTCGATGGGTTTTGTACTCGCGCTGATTGCCACGCTGGGCCGCGCATCGCTCCCGGATTTTACTGAAATATCTATTAAAAACAATAACTTGCGTAAATTCCATGATCGCGTAAGCATGGTGCTCGACAAAGACATCGATGCCGCCTATCCACGCCGCTGGATCGGCCGTGTAACAGTGCAGACCAGTGATGGCCGTACGCTGGAATGCCGTGTCGAGACGCCGAAGGGTGATCCGGGTAACACGCTGTCGCGCGCCGAACTCGAAGACAAGGCGCAGCGGCTGGTGGCTTATTCGGGCGCTGCGACGGCGGATGAAATGAAACAGATGATTGCGCGCATCTGGCGGCTGCACGACGAAACTTCTGTGCGCGATTTTCTCGCGCGCTGATGACCCGCAGGGATTCCTGCCTGATCCTGATCGTCACTCATGTTGCAGGCAATGGCCGCTCCGTGCCGCATTGCCAGCAGGCGGTGAACTGACCTTCGATGATTTCCTTGCACTGCGGGCATGACCAGGTTTTGCCGCCATGGATGCGCGCCAGCGCGCCTTTCAGGAAATCCCGCAGCAACTGGTCGGCATCCTCGAAGCGGCTGTCGTCGGTAATCCAGACCGCGCAGACGTCCACAGGCAGTTCGCCCCAGCCCCCGGTGAGGAAATCACCTCGGACCAGGGCGTCTATTCCATGCGACTCCAGGAAGCCGCGGATCAGGTGAGCCTCGGTCATGTGCCGGGCGTTGTGCACGCGTTTCATAGGGGGAGGTTAAGCCAGGCACCGCACCGCAGCAACCATGTCTGTCCCGGAAATCCGGGCTCCGCGGAGGGTTTTGCGGGGTAGGAGTTAGCAGAAGCTGCTGGTAACATCGGGCGTTTATTCATCTGCGGGGAGTAAAGTCATGGCGGTATTGCGCTTGCTGAGCGCCGGGGCGGCACAGGCTGTTTGTGAGCAGGTGGTTGCAGGCTTGCGGCGCGACGGGCATGAGGTCGAAGCTGCATACGGCGCCGTCGGCGCGATGAAGGCGCGCATGGTCGGTGGCGAGCCGGTCGACGTCATCATCCTCAGCGCACAACTGATCCAGGATCTGGTTTCCGGCGGCATGGTCGCAGTATCTTCTGTGACCGACATCGGCAAGGTCGGCACCGGCGTTGCAGTACGCGCCGGCATGCCCTTGCCCGAAGTACGCAGCCGCGAAGCGCTGCGCGGCAATATTCTCGCCGCATCGGTCATCGTCTGCCCGGATCCGGCAACGGCGACGGCAGGCAAGATCGTGATGAAACTGATGGAGCGCCTCGGCGTGGCCTCGCAGGTCGAGGACCGCATGCAGTTTTTTCCCAATGGCAATGCGGCCATGAACTGGCTGGCGGCGAGCAGCGGCAATCTCGAACTGGGCATCACCCAGAACACCGAGATCCTGCCGATTGCGGGCGTGACCTATGTCGGTCCGCTGCCCGACGAGTTCCAGATGAAAACCGTCTACACCGCGGGTATCGCCGCCCGCGCAGCACAGCCCGAACTGGCGCGCGAATTTGTGCGCCGCCTGACTGCCGCGGAATTCCGGCCCAGCCTGCGCGCTGCCGGTTATGAAATCGATAAATGAGTTGGTAACTGAGTAGGTAACTGAGTTGGCAACTGACGACTGATCCTGAGGAGATTACCCCATGAACACCCGCATCGTGCATCTGGCGCTGAAAGTCGAAGACCTGGAAAAAACCACCGAGTTTTACCAGAATGTGTTCGGTTTCAGTGAAGTTGAAACCAAGAAAACGCGCGATCACATTTCCCGCCACCTGACTGACGGTGACATGGATTTCACGCTGATCAAATACGATGCCGGTACGCAGTCGGCGGAATCGAAGGCTTCCGGCGCGGGACCGTGTATTCACCACTTCGCGATTGAAGTCGAAGACATCGAGAAATACACCGAAGAAATCAGGAAGTACGGCTGCACCATCATCAGTGATCCGGGGGTGATCCCGGTGAAATTCCGCGCCCCCGGCGGCACTACCGCGGAAATCGTGCCGGTGGGCCGTTACAAAAGAACAAAACGCGGCTGAACCCCGCCGGCACGCAGGTGCCGGGTAACAGCAGGAGGAGCAAAGCGTGGCGCAATCGAATTGGATGAAGGGTGATGTCGTCTCCGGTGCAGTGCTGGCCGCGCTGGGCGTGTACATCGTCAGCGAGGCCTGGCGCTGGGACTACAGCACCGCGGAAGGCCCGGGCCCCGGATTTTTTCCGCTTTGGTACGGCATTGCCATGGTTCTGCTGTCACTGCTTCTGGTGGTGCGTACGGCATTTTCCGCAACGGTCGGAAAAACCACGGACTGGGGTGGAGTCGGGCGTGCGCTGACGGTCTGGGCGGTTTTTGCCCTAGCCATCGCGCTGATGAAGTTCATCGGTTTCCTGACGGCACTGGCGCTGCTGACATTGTTTGTCGTAGCGGTGCTGTATGGCCGGCCGCTGAAAGTGGCTCTGGCCGCGGCCATCGGCAATGCCGCCGGTTTTTACCTGGTGTTCGGATTCGCGCTGCAGCTCAACCTGCCGGCCGGGCCGCTGGGGTTCTGACATGGAAGTCCTGACCAGTCTTGGCCACGGTTTTGCGGTCGCTTTCGAGCCGCTGAACCTGTTCTGGTGTTTTGTCGGCGTGTTCCTCGGCACGGTGGTGGGCGTGTTGCCGGGCCTCGGGCCCGCGGCGACCATCGCGATGCTGCTGCCGCTGACCTTCAACATGCCGCCGACCACCGCGGTCATCATGCTCGCCGGCATTTATTACGGCGCCAAGTACGGCGGTTCAACGACGGCGATATTGCTCAACGTGCCCGGCGAATCAGCGTCGGTGGTGACCTGTCTCGACGGTTACCAGATGGCGCGCAACGGCCGTGGCGGTGCGGCACTGGGCATCGCGGCGATTTCCTCGTTCATCGCGGGAACCGTGGGTGTCATCGGCCTGATGCTGCTGGCACCGCCGCTGGCGAAGTTCGGGCTGTCATTCAGTTCGCCCGAATATTTTGCGCTGATGGCCATGGGGCTGGCGATGGTGGTACTGCTTGCGGGCGCGTCGATGATCAAGGCATTGCTGGCCATGCTGGTAGGACTGTGGATCGCCAGCATGGGCATCGACCTGTTCAGCGACGCATCGCGCTTCACCTTCGATCAGTCCGAACTCCTTGACGGCGTCGATTTCGTCATTGTCGCCATCGGCGTGTTTGCGCTGGGTGAAGTGTTCGGCAACATGGAGAAACGCGGCGAAGGCACCATGCTGCCGGTGCCCAAGGGCCTGCGCAACCTGCTGCCGACCATGGCCGAATTGAAAGCCTGTCGTTTTGCATTTCTGAATGGTTCGGTCATCGGCTTCCTCATCGGGGT
>CAMBCD010000356.1 GCA_945863085.1 Bordetella parapertussis | reverse complement strand
AAATCATCCACGCCCTGCTGTGCACGACCCTTGCTGTCGCAGGCAGCGCCGGCGCCGCCACATTCCCCGAACGCCCGGTGCGCCTGGTCGCGGCCTCCGCCGCGGGCGGCGGCACCGACATCATCGCCCGGCTGTTCGCGCAAAAACTGACCGATGTCTGGTCGCAGCAGGTCGTCGTCGACAACCGCCCCGGCGGCGGCGGCGTGATCGCCACCGACGTCACCGCCAAGTCCGCGCCCGACGGTTACACGCTGCTGCTGCAGAGCGTGGGCATTTCCTATGCGCCGGCGCTGTACAAAAAACTGCCTTTCGACGTCAAACGCGACATCGTCGCGGTGACCATTGTCGGCAGCCAGCCGTTTGTGCTGGCCGTGCATCCCTCGCTGCCGGCGAAATCGGTCACTGAACTGGTGCGTCTCGCCAAAATGAAACCCGCAGAAATACTCTTTGCTTCGGGGGGCGTCAGCGGCGCATCCCACCTCGGCTCGGAACTGTTCCGCGTCATTGCCGGCATCAACATCGTGCACGTACCGTACAAGGGCACGGGCCCCGGCACCACCGCGCTGCTGACCGGCGAAGTGCAGATGGTGATTGCCGGCGTCGGCACAATATTGCCGCATGCCAAAAGCGGCAAGCTGCGCGCGCTCGCGGTCACCGGCGCCAAACGCAGCCCTGCAGCGCCGGAGCTGCCGACCGTCGCCGAAAACGGCCTGCCCGGTTATGCCTTCGATGTCTGGTACGGGATGTTTGCGCCGGCAAAAACGCCGTCCGCGACACTCGATGCACTGAATGCCGGCGCCAACACCGCGCTGCGCGATGCCGAAACCATCAAACGGTTTGCCGGCGCCGGCGTCGATCTGATCGGCGGCAGCATCGATGACTCCAACAAATACCTGCAGGCGGAAATGGCCAAGTGGGCCAAGGTCATCCGCGAAGCAGGCATCAGGGCGGATTGAGGATTGCCAAAGTACCGCGCTGATATGGTAAAAACGGCGCTGCAGACAATACTTTGTTCGCAAGCCGCTGTTTTTTAAAAATATCAATAAAAACAATGGCTTATATAAAATTTTCTGGCGCGATTGCGTCGGCGCTTTTTAACCTGGCCGCTGAGCCGCATCACTGGAGACTGCAGCAATCATGAAATTCCGCAGAGTCGTCACCGATACCAACAAGGATGGCAAGGCTTACATCAAATACGACAGCGTCATCGATCCGATCCCGATGCGCCCGGGTTTTCACAACATCCCGATGTGGGCCACCAAAAAACTGCCGGCGGAAATGACCCAGGAAGATCCGAACACCTGGGAGCTGGGCACCAGCCTTGCCGGCGGCAGCGTGTTCCGCCTCGCCAAGTACGATCCGGGCGTGGCCAAGCGCTGGCATGTGACCGACTCCGTGGATTATGCAATCTGCCTGGCCGGCGAACTGTGGATGCAGCTCGACGGCGGCGAGGAAGTGCACCTGACGCCGGGCACCGTGATCATCCAGCGCGCGACCAACCACAACTGGGAAAATCGCGGCAAGGAACCCTGCATCATGGCGTACGTGCTGCTCGCCACCGAAGGCGCGAAAACGACAGGCTGGTAAATAAACCGTGTGGCCGATCCTGTCTTCAGCTGAGACACTGAAGGCAGGACCGGCCCTCCCCGGTAAACTGCGCGACACAGACTTGCCCAGGAAACAATATGTCGTATATCGATGAATCCCTGTCCACCGGCGAACAAGTGTCGACGCTGTTCAAGCTGCACTGGGTGACGCGCATCCCGCTCGCGCTGTGGCTGCTGCTGGGCATCCCCACTTTGGGCATCACGCTGGTCATCGCGCTGTACGAATACCTGCGCGTCCGCCACATCGAACAGGGCGTCACCAACAAACGCGTGATCTTCAAGACCGGCATCATCAGCCGCAAATCCGAGGAAATGAAACTGGCATCGATCGAGACCGTCGAAATCGACCAGGGCATCATCGGCCGCATTTTCGGTTTCGGCAACGTCAAGGTCACCGGCCGCGGCACCAGTGACGTGTTGTTCCGCACCGTAGCCGACCCGATGGCGGTCAAACGCGCCATTGAAAGCATCAGCCATCCGGTTGCTTAGCGTAGAAGAATTTTGATTCCGTTCGCACTGAGCCTGTCGAAGGGCGACATCACAAGCAGGCTTCGACAGGCTCAGCCCGAACGGCATATAGCTCACGAATAAACAACCATCAGCAAGGAGAACAAGCATGAATGACGATATCGGCAAACTGGTACTGCGCCTGACGCTGGGCATCCTGATGCTGCTGCACGGCATCGCCAAGATGCGTTACGGCGTCAGCGGCATCGAAGGCATGGTGGTGAGCCACGGCCTGCCGGGTTTCCTCGCCTATGGTGTGTTCGTCGGCGAAGTGTTCGCCCCGCTGCTGGTGATTCTCGGCTTCTATGCACGCATCGGCGGACTGATCATGGCCTTCAACATGGTGGTGGCCATTGCGCTGGCACACAGCTCGCAACTCTTCGGCATCGGCAAAACCGGCGGCTGGGAACTGGAGCTGCAGGGCTTTTTCCTGTTCACCGCCATCGTCGTGGCGCTGATCGGGCCGGGAAAATTCGGCATCAACCGCAAATAGATTTGGGGAGCCGGAGAAGCCATGCCCAAAAAACGTCCCAACATCATCCTCATCACCTCGGACCAGCAACGCGCCGACTGCAACGGTTTTGAAAATCCGGAGATTCGTACACCGCATCTCGACCAGCTCGCACGTGCCGGCACGCGGTTCTCGGCCTGCATGACACCGAATCTGGTATGCCAGCCGTCACGCGCCTCGATCCTGACCGGCATGTTGCCGCTGACCCACGGTGTGTGGGACAACGGTGTCGACCTCGAGCCGCGCATCGGCGAAAACGGTTTTGCCGGCACACTCGCCCGCAACGGCTACCGCAGCGCCTTCATCGGCAAGGCGCATTTCGCGACCAAGGCCACCTTTGCGCCGACCGGCACCCCGGAATGCAACAAGAGCCAGGCCAAATACGGCCCGGACTGGTACGGACCGTACATGGGTTTTGAACATGTCGAACTCAGCGTCTTCGGCCATATGCACCGCACACGGCCGCTGGAACGTCCGGCGATGGGCCATTACGAACGCTGGTTCCTCACCCGCGGCAAGGACGAGGAAGCAGTGAAACTGTGGGCCGCCAGCACGCGCCCGGAAATCGGCACCGCGCAGACCTGGCATTCGGCGCTGCCGGTGGCCTGGCATACCAGTTCATGGATCGGCGACCGCGCCATTGATTACCTGTCGCACCACGACCAGTCCAAACCGCTGGCAATGTGGGTGTCGTTCCCGGATCCGCACCATCCCTTCGACTGCCCGGAACCGTGGAGCCTGATGTA
>CAMBCD010000355.1 GCA_945863085.1 Bordetella parapertussis | reverse complement strand
GTAATTTCCGGAACCCTACATGTTTGAAAACCGCGTTTTATCCGGCATGCGCCCGACCGGCGCATTACATTTCGGCCACTACCACGGCGTGCTCAAAAACTGGATCAAACTCCAGCATGAACACCAGTGCTTGTTCTTCGTCGCTGACTGGCATGCGCTGACCACGCATTACGACGATCCGGCAACGATCGAAAATCATGCCTGGGACATGGTGGTGGACTGGCTGGCTGCGGGGGTGGATCCGGCACAAGCCGTGTTGTTCATCCAGTCAAAAGTGCCGGAGCACGCGGAACTGCATCTGCTGCTGTCGATGATCACGCCCTTGTCGTGGCTGGAGCGGGTGCCTACCTATAAAGACCAGCAGGAAAAACTCGCGGAAAAAGATCTCGCGACCTACGGTTTTCTCGGTTATCCGCTGCTGCAAAGCGCAGACATCCTGATTTATCGTGCGAACCTGGTGCCGGTCGGCGAAGACCAGGTGCCGCATGTCGAGATCACTCGCGAAATCGCCCGCCGTTTCAACCATGTCTTCGGCCGCGAACCCGGCTTTGAGGCCAAGGCTGAAACCGCGATCAAGAAACTCGGCGCGCGTCGCGGCAAACTCTACCGCAAGCTGCGCACCGATTATCTGGAGCAGGGTGATACCGAGGCGCTGGCCGCCGCACGGGCGCTGCTTGAGGAAACGCAAAACCTGCCGCTGGGTGACCGTGAACGCCTGTTCGGTTATATCGAGGGCGGCGGCAAGGTCATCCTCACCGAACCCAAGGCACTGCTGACCGAGGCATCCAAAATGCCGGGGCTGGATGGCCAGAAAATGTCCAAGTCCTACAACAACACGATCGGCTTGCGCGAGAGTCCGGAGAACGTGTCAAAAAAAGTGAAAACCATGCCTACCGATCCGGCGCGCATCAAACGCACCGATCCGGGCGATCCGGAAAAATGCCCGGTCTGGCAATTGCACCTGGTGTATTCGGACGACGCGAAGAAACAATGGGTCCAGGAAGGCTGTCGCAGTGCGGGCATCGGCTGCATTGAATGCAAACAACCGGTGATCGACGCCATCATCGCGGAACAGAAACCGATGCGCGAACGCGCCGAGCGTTACCTCGATGATCCGACGCTGGTGCGCAACATCATTGCTGATGGTTGCGAGAAGGCACGCAAGCTGGCGCAGGAAACGCTGCGCGACGTGCGTGAGGTGATGGGGCTCGACTACTCCTGATTTCTGGGGAGTGACTGCGGAGGAAGTGCCGCGTCATCCTGGCGCAGCGCTCAGAATCCCTTGCCGTTGCGGATGACGCCGACGGCGATGCCTTCGATTTCGAGGGGATCCCGTTTCAGGTCCACCACGATAGGTTTGAAATCCGGGTTTTCGGCGATCAGTTCAACCGTATTGCGGTTGCGCTGGATGCGTTTGACGGTGACTTCGTCATGCAGCCGGGCAACAACGATCTGTCCCGACTTGAAATGCGGCGTGCGGTGTACTGCCAGCAGGTCGCCCTCGAGGATGCCGGCATCGCGCATGCTCATGCCGCGCACCCGCAGCAGGTAATCAGCAGCTGGTTCAAACATGGCGGGGTCGACGCGGTAGCGTTGCTCGACGTTCTGTTCCGCGAGCATCGGGCTGCCGGCGGCGACTCGTCCAACCACGGGCAGGCTGTCCTGCTGTTGCGTCAGGCGGATGCCGCGCGAAGCGCCGGAGGTCATGGCAATGACGCCTTTGCGTTCCAGTGCACGCAGGTGGGTCTCCGCAGCATTTGGCGAACTGAAGCCCATGGCGCTGCAGATTTCGGCCCGCGTCGGCGGGAATCCCGACTCCTCGACATGGGCCTCAATCAGGCGCAGGATTTCCGTCTGACGGGAGGTCAGCGGCTTCTGGATTTCGGCCAAGGGTTCGATCTGGTTTGCGGCCTGATTTTCATCATTCATGACTGTAATTATATACAGTCATTTGCGATGTGCAATAGAACCACAGTGTAAAACCGGAATTTATTGCATTTTAATGATTTAACCCATTGTATTTAAATAATATTGTTGACGCCGGGCCCGGCATGGAAGGCAAGGCGGATTATTGGACGAATGCCGTTTTTTTGTTATACTTCAAAGTTCTGTGAAACGGATTGGGCAGCGCACACGGATGGGCGGATCGCCCATTTTTTGTTTGTGTCGCTGATTTTGCATGGATTTGCAGGGTTTGCTCGAAAACACGCTGGCCGGGCTCGGCTACGAACTGGTGGAACTTGAACGTTCGACCAAGGGCGGGCTGTTGCGTGTTTTTATCGACAAATCAGGCGGTATCAATGTCGATGACTGCGCACTGGTGAGCAATCATCTGGGCCGGTGGCTCGCAGTGGAGAATGTCGGTTACGAGCGTCTGGAAGTATCGTCACCAGGACTGGACAGGCCGCTGCGTACGGCAAAGGATTTTGCACGATTCAGCGGGCAAAAGGCACGGTTGAAATTGCGTGTCCCGCTGGCAGGGCAACGCAATTTTGTCGGTGTGCTGCGCGATACCGAAGCAGGCAAAGTGGGTCTGGAAGTCGACGGGCAGCTGCTGTCGCTGGATCTGGGCAATGTGGATAAGGCGCGGCTGGTGCCGGTGCTTTGAGCGGGAGACGGAAATGAATCGTGAAATTCTGTTGTTGGTTGACGCGCTGGCGCGCGAAAAGAACGTCGACAAGGAAATCGTGTTCGGCGCGCTTGAACTCGCCCTGGCTTCGGCGGCCAAGAAGAAGTTCACTGAGGACGTCGATGTCCGCGCCTCGGTAGACCGTACCACCGGGGAGTTTTCCTTCTTCCGTCGCTGGGAAGTGGTGAAAAACGAGGAAATCGAAGTCCCGTCGCGCCAGTACAAACTGCACGAGGCACAGGAAGAAGATCCTGAATTCGAAGTCGGTGAATTTGTCGAAGAACCGCTCGATGGCATGGAAGTCGGCCGTATCGGCGCACAGACTGCCAAGCAGGTTATCGTGCAGAAAATCCGCGACGCCGAGCGTGAGCAGATTCTCAACGATTTCCTGGCGCGGAAAGAACACCTGGTGACCGGGGTCATCAAGCGCATGGAACGGGGCAATGCCATCGTCGAATCCGGACGCCTGGAAGCCATGCTGCCGCGCGACCAGATGATTCCCAAGGAAAACCTGCGTTTGGGCGACCGCGTGCGCGCTTACGTCTGGAAGGTCGATCGTCTGGCCCGTGGCCCGCACCTGATCCTGTCGCGGACTGCCCCGGAATTCATCGCCAAGCTGTTCGAACTCGAAGTGCCGGAAATCGAGGAAGGTCTGCTCGAGATCAAGGGCGCTGCGCGCGATCCCGGTTCGCGGGCCAAGATTGCAGTACATTCCAAGGACGCGCGCATTGATCCGATCGGCACCTGCGTCGGCATGCGCGGCTCG